>JBAQZZ010000075.1:0-6816 GCA_049791475.1 Flavobacteriaceae bacterium
TTTTTTTGAAGGATCGATAAGCGCAATACGTTTATCTTTAAAATAGGCATCCGAATTTAATTTTAAAGCGAGCTGTAAACCAGCCAAACCATTTCCAATAATTATGTAATCGAAATGGTTAGCGTCCTTCATTACTAATAATAAAGTTTATTTTTTGAAGTATTTAAAAGGCACGAATAGCATTCCAAAACATTCACCATCCTTTTTGCCTAAATGCTTGTGGTGAATTTTGTGCGCGCGTCTTACCCCTTTAGCATACCAATTATTGGCATTTCTAAATAACTTAAAACGTTGATGAATAAATATATCGTGAACTACAAAATAGGACAATCCATAAGCAAAAATACCTAATCCGATAGGTAAGCCCGCCCAAAAACCTTCATATTTCCAAAGTAAAAAACAACTGATGCTTACTAGGGCGTAAAAAATAAAAAAGGCATCATTTCTTTCAAACCAACTGTCATGATCTTTGTGATGATGATCTTTATGTAAACTCCATAAAAAACCATGCATGATATATTTGTGAGTAAACCACGCCATAAATTCCATAAAAGCATAGGTTCCTAAAAAAATGAGTACCCAAAGTAACGTTTCCATAACTTAAATTTACATTAATTTTAATTGATATTTTACATAACTACGCATTAATAACTCTATTTTTTTAGGGTTAGAGACGCGTATTCTTGTATTTTTAATTTGTAGTGCAGGCGTTTTTTTTAATTTTTTCAATAATTGACTATAATATCTATAGGCCATAAAAACACCAAATTTAGCTTCTATTGGTAATTTTTGTATACCACTTAATCCTTTTTCAAAATCTTTTTCGATATCGATAATAATTTGTTGTTTAGAATTTTCATCTAAATTATTCAAATCGGTATTTGGGAAATAGGTTCTGTCTAGGCCTTCAAAATCAGCTTTTAAATCTCTTAAAAAATTCACTTTTTGAAAAGCTGAACCTAGGGACATCGCTGTTTCTTTTAGTTCGTCATATTTAGCCTTGTCTCCATTTACAAATACTTTTAAGCACATAAGCCCAACAACATCAGCAGATCCGTATATGTAAGCTTTATATTCTTCTTCAGTTAGATAATCTTTTTTATGTAAATCTAATTGCATACTATTCATAAAAGCATCTACTAAACTTTTATCAATATTATATTTGTGAAAGGTGTGCTGAAAGGAATTTAAAATAGGATTTAAACTAATTTTATCTTTTAAAGCGTTTTCTAAATCTTCAGAAAATCTATTGAAAAGCGTTTCTTTATCATAATCATGAAAAGAGTCTACAATTTCATCAGCAAAACGCACAAAACCATAAATGTTGTAAATATCAAACCGTATAGATTTATAGAGCATTTTGGTTGCTAACGAAAAAGACGTGCTGTAAGTTTTAGTAACCAACTTGCTGCAATTATAAGAAACGGTATCAAATATAGACTTCATTTAATTATGATGTTTTGTTACTAAATCGGCCACAAGTTTTCCAGATATTAGCGCTGGTGGAACACCCGGACCTGGTACTGTTAACTGACCCGTAAAAAATAGATTCTTCACTTTTTTACTTTTTAGTTTTGGTCTTAAAAAAGCGGTTTGCAAGAGGGTATTTGCCATGCCATAGGCATTTCCTTTGTATGAATTGTAATCTTTGACAAAGTCATTCAAGCAAAAAGATTCTTTAAGTATAATATGATTTTTTACATTTTGAGAGGTTAAATTCTCAAAACGATCCATTATTTTGTTAAAATAGGTTTCTCTTAATTCTGGTGTATCGTCCAAACCAGGCGCTAAAGGAATCAAAAATATACCAGCTTCTTTTCCTTTTGGAGCTGAGTTTTCATCTGTTTTGCTCGGAAAACTAGCATAAAACAGAGGGTTTTCTGGCCATTTTGGGTTATCATAAATAGCTTCGGCATGTACATCAAAATCGACATCAAAAAACAAGGTATGATGATCTACATTTACAAGTTTTTTATCAAAACCAACATAGAAAAGTAATGATGAAGGTGCAAATGTTTTTTTACTCCAGTAGTTTTCTGAATACTGCCTGTATGGTTTGTCTAATAAAGTTTCGGTATGGTGATAATCTGCACCACTAACTACAATATCAGATTTATATTCAGTGCCATTTGAAATAATGCCTTGAGAAACACCATTCTCAACAATAATTTTTTCAATATTGGCTTCAGTTTTAATAGTAACGCCCAATTCTTTAGCTAAACTTTCCATAGCTAGAATAACTTGATACATGCCATTTTTTGGGTGAAATGTGCCCAAACCAAAGTCGGCATAATTCATGAAACTATAAAATGAAGGGGTATCACTTGGTTTTGCACCTAAAAATAATACAGGAAACTCAAGAATTTTGACTAACCTATCATTTTTAAACTCTTTTCTAACGTCTCTTTTTATATTGCTAAAAAACTGATTGAGTTTTTTTATAGTTGCAGGTGTTACTAATTCTAATGGTGAAACTCCAGGGTTATAAACTAAATCTTTAATAGCAATATCATAATTACTTTTGGCATTGTTTATAAACTTGTTCAGTTTTTTAGAGCTTCCAGTTTCTTCCTTTTCAAAAGCAATTAATATTTTTTCTAAGGTGTCTTCAATGCTTATAAAGTCATCTTTACCAAAATAAACACTGTAAGCAGGTGCTAGTTTTTCAAGGGTGTAATAATCTGAAGGTTTTTTGTTGAAATCAGAAAAGAAACGCTCGAAAACGTCTGGCATCCAATACCAAGTGGGACCAATATCAAATGTGAAACCATCTTTAATCAGTTGTCTAGCACGACCGCCAATGGTTTTATTTTTTTCAAAAATGGTTACATCATAGCCTGCTTTAGCTAAATAGCAAGAAGCTGCTAGAGATGAAAACCCGGATCCTATTACTGAGATTGTTTGATTCATATTGTTTAACAAAAATAGTAAAAAGTTAAACACTTTAAGTAAATATTTACAAATCTTTAACTAAATTTTCAATTGAAGTATAAATGCTTATACTCTCTTGTAGGTTGGTTGCATCAAAACCGGCAAGTTTAGGGCCTAAAAGAATGAATTTTGTGTTGCTTTTTTGTAACAACAAATCATTAAATTTATTGATATAATCTGGTATGTTTTCAGCTTCAGGGTAAACAGTGAAATATGAAACAAATGTTATTTCATCAAAAAAGTCAAGTAAATCAGTTAAACTATCTACAGGTACGCTTTCACCTAAAAAAATAGTATGATAACCTTTACTTCGTAATTGGTAATTAACAAAAAGTAAACCTATATCGTGAATTTCAGCGTCTGGTAAAAAAAGTATAAATGTTTTAGTTGATGGCTTAGGCTCTAAACTTTGAAGCCTTTCAATATTTATTAGAATTTTTTGTTTAATGTGAACTGATAAAAAATGTTCATGAGCTGGAGTAATCGTATTAGTTTGCCACAAAAGCCCAATTTCATTCAATAATGGCATGAAAACATCATAAAAAACTTCACTAAAAGTTTTGCTTTCAATTAGGTTATTGTAAGTATTGTAAAACAGCACTTGATCAAAATTTATCATCGCCATTTTTAGGGCATTAATGGCATGATCTTCTACCTTTGCTCTTGATGCTATTTCTCTAACTTTAATTGGAATTTCTGCTTCTGTTAAGTTAGCTATTTTGGAAATTTTAAGGCCATTATTGTTTAAATAAGAGATATTCAATAGTTTTTGAAAACTAGTAAGACTATAGTTTCTAATGTTAGTTTCTGATCTATTTGGACTAAGTAAATTATATCTTTTTTCCCATATTCTAATGGTATGTGCTTTGATGCCGGTGAGATTTTCTAAGTCTTTAATACTAAAGTTAACCCGAATATTGTTCATTAATTATTAGTTTTCTTTAAACAAAACTAGTGATATTAATTGATTATTTTACATTAATGATTAAAATTTTATTTAAATCATAAAATCTTCCTATTGATGATGCTAGTTATTAGCTAGTTTTTTTAGAATCATTTTGATACTTGAAAAGGCTAAACAGAATCCTGTAATCTTGTTTAATAGGATACTTTTCTTTAGCTTTTTTTTTTGGAAATTTCAAGTTTCAAAAAGATATAATTGCAAATAATAACGATGTAATGTAACAAATAGAATTTGCGAGCCATTGAAAAGGTATTTTAACGAAAATAATAGCTATGTGTAGAAAATATATTTAAAGTTAATTATTTCTATGTTTTTTTGTATTGGGAAATGAATTTTCATCTGCCAATATTTGATTAATAGCAATAATAAATTTAAACAAGATGTAGCGTTTTGGGAAACACGCTAAAAACATCAAAAATGTTAAGGTCTTAATAAGCCATAATATTATTAGTTCGTTTTCAAAGAGGAAATGAATTTAAATATATTGCTATATGAACAATAGGAGTCACTCTCATTTAATTATACCTTTTTCGATACTCATCCATTTGATTATAATAAATGGAATTTTGATTATCATGACACCTGAAACGTATTATAACGTTTCCAGTATTCTATTTTATAACATTTCTTGGTTAATAATAACGTATAGTTTAAATTTTTATCCTACAGCCCGTAAGGAAAAATTTATGACTAACATAAAGAAAATGTTTTACTTGTACATCATATATGGTTTAGCATATTTTTCTTGGTTTGGATTAAGTGGAATTCAGCCAAATTATATTCAATATCACTTATTAATATTTCTTATAATATGTGCCTTACTTACAGTTTACCGATGGATTTTTTATATGTTCATAAGAAATTACAGACTAAGCGGAGGTAACTATGTTAATGTAGTTGTTATTGGGCGCGATAAAAATTTAAAGAAAATACGTAAAGTATTTGATAACCCTTATTTTGGATACAGATATTGTGGTTTTTTTGATGATAAAGCATCTGAAAGTTCTACATATCTTGGTGAGATTTTTAGTTGCTTTAAATACATTATTGATAATCAAGTAGATGAGGTTTATTGTACAGCAGCAAAGCTTTCTAAGCCTGAATTACAAAATCTAATTAATTTTGCTGACAATAACTTAATTAAGCTTAAAATAATACCAGATAATAAAGATATTTACACTGCAGCGATGACCGTTCAGAAATATGATAATATTCCTGTTTTAGATGTCAGAACGGTGCCTTTAGATGCAGATTTTGGTCGAATGGCTAAACGTGGTTTTGATGTCGTATTTTCATCATTAGTTATTTTAACATTATTGTCATGGTTAGTGCCATTATTATACATTCTTATAAAGCTAGAGTCTCCAGGACCCTTGTTTTTTAGTCAAAAAAGACATGGGTTGAAACGCCAAACTTTTAAGTGTATTAAGTTCAGGTCTATGACTTGTAATGGAGATGCGAATACTAAAATGGCAACTAAAAATGATATGCGTGTTACCCGTATAGGTAGAATAATAAGAAAAACTAGTGTAGACGAATTACCTCAGTTTTTCAATGTATTTATGGGGAATATGAGTGTTGTAGGTCCTAGACCACACATGGAGCAACATACCTCAGATTATGAAATATCAGTAGATAAATATTTGGTGCGTCATTTTGTAAAACCAGGTATTACAGGTTTAGCACAAATAAAAGGATATCGTGGAGAAATTATAAAGCCTTCGGATATATTAAATAGAATTAGATTAGATATCATGTATGTAGAAAAGTGGTCATTTTTATTAGATTTTAAAATTATCGTTTTAACCATTTTTAATGCCATAAGTGGCGAAGAAAAAGCATACTAAATAAATATAAATTAAAATACACGATTATGAATTGGTTTGTATTATCAGTAAAAAGAAGTCAAGAAAAGAAAGTTGCAGACATGTTAGAGAAGATGAATATTGAAGTATTCAACCCTATGATAAAAGAAGTGAAATACTGGAGCGATCGCCAAAAGACTATTGAAACGCCACTATTTAAGTCGTATGTTTTTGTAAATATGCCAGAAAAATATAGAGGCCTTGTTTTTGGAGTATCTGGTGTTAAACGTTATTTGTTTTTAGAAGGTAAACCAGCTATGGTTCGTCATGAAGAAGTAAATATTATAAAAAAATGGATAAGAGAAGAAGCTTATGATTTAGTGATGCTTTCTAAATTAATTTCAAGAAATGAAATAGGTATCCAGGAATGGTTAATGAAAAACAATTCAGGTGTTAAATGGATAGGTAAAAGTAATGTTTCATTACTTCTAGATGAAATGGATACTTTAGTGAAAGAAAAATTGAGAGATGTTGTTTAATTTTTAAAAATTCAATAACTAAATGAATTAAAAAAACATCTTGGATATCAATAAATAAAAGTGTTTAAATATAGCTTTTAATCTAAAATTGGATTGTGAATTTTTTATTTTTATACCCTTAAAACTATCTATTATTCAAATTATAATTTCCAATCTACTGTATTTCTTTGAGTTTTTATAAAAATAACGTTACTTTATAATTTATTTTGTAAAGTAGTATCTAACTTATTTTAAAAAATAGAGTAAAATATGGGTTGGTTTGTATTGCGAGTAAAGAGAAATCAAGAGAAAAATGTAGCTAATGCACTTTTAAAAATGAATGTTGGGGTATTTTGTCCATTTATAAAGGAAATCAGAAATTGGAGTGATAGAAAAAAAGAAGTGGAGATACCCTTATTTAAATCTTATATATTTGTTAGCTTAAGTGGGATGCCAAGACATGTTGTTTTCGATATCCCAGGCGTTAAAAATTATTTGTTTTTTGAGGGAAAACCAGCAGTGGTTAAAAATGATGAAATTGATATTATTAACAATTGGATCTCTAGTAATACTAATAACTCAGAGTTAAGTTCTGGAT
>JBAQZZ010000076.1:0-12328 GCA_049791475.1 Flavobacteriaceae bacterium
GTAATTCAATCAATTTTTGAAATGTTCCACGTGGAACATCTATTTTAAATGAAAAATAAATCTGTTTTTTTAACCGTAAAAGACCATTCCGTTTCAGGAGAGGTATTCGAATTAGTCCAAAATTCTGAATACGGTTTTTTAGAGACAACACCACAACCAACCTCAGACAAATTACCAGAATATTATAAAAGCGAAGATTATATTTCACATACAGATTCACAACGAAATCTGTTTGAAAAAGCATATCATTTGGTAAGAAGTATTTCCCTTAAAAAGAAATTAAAATTGATTAATTCTTTTCAATTAGAAGCTACAAATCTTTTGGATGTAGGATGCGGCACAGGTGATTTTTTACAAACGGCACGTCAAAATAATTGGACTGTTTCTGGAATTGAACCAAACGAACAAGCAAGACAAATAGCTAATAAAAAGACTGATAATTTGGTATTTGAAATTGATCAACTTTTAAAGTTTAAATCAAGCAGTTTTGATGTTATTTCGCTTTGGCATGTTCTAGAACATTTGCCAAATTTAGAAAATCAAATAGCGATATTCAAAAAACTTTTAAAGCCGAATGGCAGATTAATTATTGCCGTTCCAAATTATAAAAGTTATGATGCAGAGTA
The DNA here is from genome assembly GCA_049791475.1 of Flavobacteriaceae bacterium. Classification (GTDB taxonomy): domain Bacteria; phylum Bacteroidota; class Bacteroidia; order Flavobacteriales; family Flavobacteriaceae; genus CAXBID01. Next base: position 627 of record JBAQZZ010000076.1, read on the forward strand.
TTACAAACAGTTTTGGGCTGCTTATGATGTACCGAGACATTTGTGGCATTTTAATAAAGCGTCTATTTCTAATTTAGTTTCAAAACAAAACATGGAAGTAATAAAAGTAAAACCGATGTGGTTTGATGCTTTTTATGTGAGCATGCTTTCAGAAAAATATAAATTTGGAAAAATGAAAGTTCTAAAAGGGTTTTATGTAGGATTGCTTTCAAATATAAAAGCTTTCAGCTCAAAAGAGGCTTCATCTTTAATTTATATCATAAAAAACAGATAAGATCAATTTATATCAAGCTCAATTTTTCTTAGATTAACAAAACAGCTAAATGCTAGTCAGTTTTTTAAAAGTCTCTTAAATCGCTTTAAATTGATTTAATTTTAATAGATATTTACTATTTAAATCCGTTTTTTTAATAAATATTACTTATATGTTAAATTCAAACTAATTCCGCTTTCATTTTTAACATACTTTGTTATTTTTGTTCGGATTTTAAAAACTATACCAATTAAAAACAAAAGGATGAAAAATATAATTTACTTAGTATTGGCAATGTTAATTTTTGCCTCATGTGAAAAACCAAATAAAATAGGTTTTGTTGATAATGGAACTATTATTAACGATTATCAAGAAAAGAAAGATCTAGAGGCAGAGTTTCAATTGAAAGAAGAAGCTTATAGAAAGAAGTTCGATAGTATAGATCAAGCATTTCAAATTGAAGTGCAACAATTTCAGGCTGGCGCTCAAAAAATGTCTCAGAATAAAGCTCAAGAAAAATACCAAGAGTTAGGACAGAAAAAACAAATTCAAGATCAACAAAAACAAGTTGAAGCTCAAGAATTTCAACAAGCGTTTAGGGTTGAATTAGATTCTATTATAAGCAAAGTAAAAAAGTTTGAAAATGAATATGGTAAAGCAAATGGTTATACTTATATTTTAGGAACAAGTGATGAACTAGCCACGGTATTATATGGAGCTGAAGAGCATGATATAACACAGGTTATTTTAGATTCTTTAAATGCTAAATACGAAAAAAAATAACAGTATAAAAACCTGATTACCAGTAGGATATGAGTCTGTCGAAAGAAATTTTGATAGACTTTTTTTATTGAAACTACTCAGGTTTCTTATGAAGTAAGCGCGTTAATTTTATAGATAAATCTGTTAGAATAATTTTAGAATTTCCATTACGTTCAATATGGTAAATGGCGTCTTGTAGTTCGTTACTAATATCCATGATGTTATTTCCATGAATAAAAGGTGCAAAATTTTCAAGTTTGAATTTTTCGGTTTTCGGTTCTAAAAAAACTAAACTTTTAGCATTATAATTGAACAACAAAGCCTGACGAAAAAAGTCTAAGCAAAAGCTTAAAAATTGTTTTTGAGTTTCACGACCAGTTTTGGCAATGTCTTCGCTCCAGGTAATTAAATCGTGTATGGCGGCTTTATTTCCTTTGGCTTTAAAGGCACTTCTAATCCAGAAAATAAACCAGGTTTCAAATTGAATATCTTCAGAATCGTGATAAACTAAATCGCAAGCTTTATTGTAATTTCCGTTGGCTTGATGCGCTATTTTAGTGGCAACCGAAAGCTCTAAACTATAATTTTTAATCAAAGCTTCCTTTATAACTTCTTCTGCCAAAGGCGGAAAATGTAATATTTGACAACGTGAACGAATCGTATTAATTATTTGTTCTTCATCTTCAGCAATTAAAATGAAAACCGTTTTATTAGGTGGTTCTTCAATAAGCTTTAAAAGTTTATTAGCACAGGCCGTATTCATTTTTTCTGCCATCCAAATCAACATCACTTTATAACCACCTTCATAAGATTTAAGGGTTAGCGATTTCACGATTTCATGCGCTTCTTCAACACCAATTTGCCCTTGCTTATTATCAACACCAAGTAGTTTATACCAATCAAAAAGATTTCCGTAAGGCTGCTCTTTTAAAAGTTGTCGCCATTCTTCAAGGTAAAAACCAGAAACGGGCTTACTTTTTACTTTATCACTTGTAGTTACAGGGAAAGCAAAATGTAAGTCGGGATGCGATACGTTTTTAAATTTTAAGTTACAAGCATCGTTTCCAGTACTATTTTCACCATTTGTGTTAGAGCAAAGTACATATTGAGCATAGGCTATAGCCATTGGTAAAGTTCCTGAGCCTTCAGGGCCAACAAATAATTGGGCATGCGGAACACGACCATTATCCACACTTTTTGTTAAGTGATTTTTAATATGTTCTTGCCCTAAAATTTCCGAGAATAGCATGAAACAAACCTACATAAATTTTTGTTATTTATTTTAATACCATGAATGAAAAAGTAGGTAGGCGATTGGCTTTTTTTAAAAATCTTTATCATCTACATCGTTTTCGTAAAAAAACACGTTTTATATGGCTTTTTAATTAGTTACATTTGTATATCAAATAGTTAAAAACAACAAAATAGTTATATAAATGAAGACCTTAAACGATTTTAATTTTGAAAATAAAAAAGCGCTAATCCGTGTAGATTTTAATGTGCCTTTAAATAAAAATTTTGAAGTAACCGATGCCACAAGAATAGTATCTGCAAAACCAACTATTATTAAAATTTTAGAAGATGGTGGAAGCTGTATTTTAATGTCACATTTAGGCCGTCCAAAAGGTGTTCAAGATGAATTTTCTTTACGCCATATTGCGGCTAAAGTAGAAGATGTTTTAGGTGTTGAAGTTAAATTTATAGATGCCTGTGTTGGTGAAAAAGCAGAAGCTGCCGCTGCAAGTTTAGAACCAGGACAAATTTTATTATTAGAGAATTTACGATTTCATAAAGAAGAAGAAGCTGGTGACGTAGATTTTGCTGAACAACTTTCTAAACTGGGCGATATTTATGTAAATGATGCTTTTGGTACGGCGCATAGAGCGCACGCTTCAACAACCATTATAGCTAAATTTTTTGAAGGTAAAAAATGCTTCGGAAGTTTATTAGCGCAAGAAATAGAGAGTATTAAAAAAGTAATGGAAACAGGCGAAAAACCAGTTTTAGCAATTCTTGGCGGCGCTAAAGTGTCTTCAAAAATTACGATTATAGAAAATATTTTAGATAAAGTAGATCACCTTATTATTGGTGGTGGTATGGCATTTACGTTTGTAAAAGCGCAAGGCGGAAAAATAGGGAATTCAATATGTGAAGATGATAAAATGCCATTGGCTTTAGATATTTTAAAACAAGCCAAAGTGAAAAATGTACAAATACATATTCCGGTTGATACTGTAGCTGCTGATGCTTTTAGCAATGATGCAAATAAACAAGTAGTAGATATTAATGCCATTCCTGATGGCTGGGAAGGTGTTGATGCTGGACCAAAATCTATCGCTATGTTTCATGAGGTGGTTATGAAAAGTAAAACGATTTTATGGAACGGACCTTTAGGCGTTTTTGAAATGGAAAGTTTTGCAAAAGGGACTATTGAATTAGGAAATTCTATAGCAGAAGCTACTGCAAATGGAGCATTTTCACTAGTTGGAGGAGGCGATTCTGTTGCTGCTGTAAAACAATTTGGTTTTGAAGATAAAGTAAGTTATGTAAGCACAGGTGGTGGTGCGATGTTGGAAAGTTTAGAAGGTAAAACACTTCCTGGTATTGCTGCTATTTTAGAATAATGTAAATTAAGTTTTCTTATTACCTTAAAAAATACGATTTTAGCCGTAATAGCGTTCAATAACCAACTGAATAGATTTTATGGCTTTTCGATTTTTTATAGTTTTAGTATTTCTTAGTATTGCAACTTGTTTTTCTCAAAAGCAAGATTCTTTAATAGATGGAAAAATTTCTGGAATAAAAACGATTAAAGCCATTCCCGATAGTACATCAGTTAAAACGTTATTAGATAATGAGTTTGCTGCCAAACTAGATGAAAAGTGGCTAGAAGAGCTTTACAGTAATAACTTGTTTGATACGATTTACAAATCGGTTACCGAACTCACTTATGAAGATGTTGATTACCCAGAATTACCCACAGATACTCTAAAGGCAAGATTAAAAGAATTAAACGCCAGAACACCTTTTAATGTAGAATATAATCCAGCTTTAGAAAGTGTTATAAAGTCGTATTTAAAACACCGTCGTAAGTCTATTCAAAAATTAATTACGCTTAGTTCATTCTATTTTCCATTGTTTGAACAAGAACTTGATAACCGAAATATTCCATTAGAAATAAAGTATTTAGCCATTGTTGAATCGGCTTTGAAACCAAGAGCAAAATCTAGAGTTGGCGCAACAGGTTTGTGGCAATTTATGTTTGCAACGGGTAAAATGTACGGTTTAGATGTGAGTAGTTATGTTGATGAACGTAGTGATCCTATAAAATCAACCATTGCTGCATCAAAATATTTATCGAAACTCTATGAAATTTTTGGTGATTGGGATTTGGCTTTAGCAGCCTATAATTCTGGCCCAGGAAATGTTTCAAAAGCGATTCGCAGATCTGGAGGTTATCAAAATTACTGGAATATCCGGCATAATTTACCACGTGAAACGGCAGGTTATTTACCAGCTTTTTTAGCCAACATGTATATTTTTGAGTATGCTAAAGAGCATGGTTTTAAGCAATACAAATCGGAAACAGCCTATTTTGAAACCGATACCGTAAGAGTAAAACGTATGATTACGCTCGATCAAGTTTCAGAAGTGACTGGAACGCGTATTGAAGAACTTCAATTTTTAAATCCTTCTTATAAATTAGATATTATACCGTTTATAAAAGACGAAAATTATAGCTTAAGATTGCCAAATGAAGTTATTGGTAAATTTGTAAATAATGAAGACAGTATTTACGCCTTTGCTAAAGCGGAATTTGAAAAGCGAGAAAAACCTTTACCTAAGTTTTTTAACGCCAACGATAGAATTAGATATCGTGTAAAATCAGGTGATTATTTAGGACGAATATCTAGAATTTATGGGGTAAGGGTTAGCGATATTAAACGCTGGAATGGTTTAAGAAGTAACGATTTAAAAATTGGACAACGACTTACCATTTATCCAAGAAAACCTTATGTTGCAGCACCCAAAACAACAGTTAAAAGTGCAACGTCAAAACCACTTTCAGGTAACGTTACAACTTATAAAGTGCAAAGCGGAGATTCACTTTGGAGTATTTCTCAAAAATTTCCCGGAGTTTCTATTCAAAATATTAAAGATTGGAACGATATTAGTGGTACTAAATTAAAACCAGGAATGATGCTAAAATTATCTAAAGGCTAAATTCTTAAAATCTAACAATTATGCGACAAATTTTTTTAATAACGTTATCATTCATATTGGTAATGTCATGCAACGACTCTGAGAACAAAAGAATGCTTTTGGATTCTGCTGGAAAACTAAACGATGTTTCTGTTGTTATGGATAACGAGATGTGGGAAGGTCGCGTAGGTGAAGCGATTCGAGATGTATTAGCATCTCCAATTTATGGATTGCCACAAGACGAACCTACGTTTAATATTAATCAAATACCGACGAATGTTTTTTCTGGTTTTATTACAAAAAGCAGAACCATTCTAAAAATAGAAATGGGTAAAGAACCCGCAATTTCATTTGATAACAATATTTATGCACAACCACAAAAAGTAATTATTGTTTCTGGTAAAACAAAAGATGATATTATTAATCTGGTGGAAGAAAACGCTTCTAGAATTTTAGAAACCTTTAAAGGTATTGAGATTGCTGAAAAACAACGCCTTATAAAAAAATCGCTTTTTAATACTAAAGAGATTCAAGAGAATTTAGGCTTAAATATTAATTTCCCTACAGCTTATAGAATTACTAAAACAGTAGCCACTAAAGCCGATAAATTCTATTGGATGAAAAGAGATATTCCAACAGGTTATGTTAATATTTTATTATTTGAATTGCCCTTAAAAACCATAAATAGAGATTCAAGTTTAATTGGGCAGGTTATAAAAATAAGGGATTCTATTGGGGAAAAGTATATTGGAGGCCCTATAGAAGGCTCGTATATGATTACCGAAAACGCATACACACCTTTTCATTCCGAAACTATTTTAGATAACAAACCCACATTAGAAACCAAAGGCATGTGGGAAGTAGAAAACGCAGTAATGGCTGGACCATATATAAATTATGCGATTGAAGATAAAATTAATAATAGATGGGTTATTGTTGAAGGGTTTGCCTATGCGCCATCGGTAGAAAAACGTAATTACATGTTTGAGCTAGAAGCCATCATTAAATCTATTAAGATAAATTAGAATTCAAAAAAAATATAATCATAAAAAAACCAACACATTGTGTTGGTTTTTTTACTTTAATAAAATATGTTTCTATTCTTTTTTATCGCCTTTAGAATCTTCTTCTTTACTAGCGTCTTTAAATTCTTTAATCCCACTACCTAAACCACGCATGAGTTCTGGTATTTTTTTTCCTCCAAACAAAAGCAAAACAATAACTACAATTAATGCAATTTGCCATGGACCAACCATTCCTAAAAATATACTTGATGATATCATAACTTTTAATTTTGTTATGCAAAGTTAATAATTAAACTTTAATAATATCGTTTTATGCATAACTTTAGCATTAGTAAAATAGCTCTTGCAATAATTTTATATATTTTTGTTTAACAATGAAAGAAAAGAAAAAGAAGCCAAAAAAAATAAAAAACAAACTGCTTGATAGGTACAAGCTTGTTATTCTTAACGAAAACACCTTTGAAGAACGCTTAACTTTTAAGCTTACTAGGTTAAATGTTTTTGTTGTGGTGTCTTTATCGGCTATGTTTTTAATAGCAGTTACCTATACTATTATTGCGTTTACACCACTTAGAGAATATATTCCAGGTTACTCCTCAACGGCTTTGAAAATGAAAGCAACCGAGTTGAATTATAAAACAGACTCATTACAGCGCGTTATTTCAATGAATGACAGATATTATGCTTCAATAAAACAGGTTTTAAAAGGAGATTTAAGTCCTTCGGATTTTAATAAAGATTCAATTATTGCAGCGGTTAAACTAGAAGCTAGTGAGGTCGATTTAAATCCCACGCAAGAAGACTCTCTGTTAAGAGAAAAAGTAGATAAAGAAGATAAATATAACTTATTCGAATCGGCAACATCGGCAACAAATTTTGTATTGTTTCCGCCAGTAAACGGCACTATCAGCGAAGCGTATAACGCAAAAGAGAAACATTATGCCGTAGATATTGTAGTTGTAAAAGACACGCCAGTAAAAGCTACAGCAGATGGTATTGTGATTTTTTCTGAATGGACAGCAAGTACAGGTAATGTTATTATTTTAGAACATAGCTACGGCCTCATATCTGTTTATAAACACAATGCAGCCTTAACAAAAGAACAGGGCGATTTGGTAAAAGCTGGAGAAGTTATCGCTACTGCTGGAAACAGCGGGGAATTGAGCACTGGACCACATCTACATTTCGAACTTTGGAACGACGGGTATCCTATTAATCCAACAACCTTTATAGATTTTAAATAAATGATATCATTAAAATCTGCTTTAGCGAAACCATTTGCAAAGCGTATTTATAAAAAAACTCAAAAGTGGGTTAATAATCCAATTGAAACTCAAGATAAAGTGTTTCAGAATTTAATTTCTGATGCTGCGGAAACTGTGTTTGGAAAAGACCATGATTTTATAAGTATTAATTCGCACAAAGATTTTGTAAAGCGAATTCCAATTAGAGATTATGAAGATTTAAAACCTTATGTAGAACGGGTTGTTGCAGGAGAAAAAGATATTCTTTGGAAAGGGAAACCTATTTATTTCGCAAAAACATCAGGTACGACGTCGGGTTCAAAATACATTCCAATTACCAAAGAAAGTATGCCAACCCATGTTGAAGCTGCTAGAAATGCCATATTGTTTTACATACATGAAACAGGAAATGCAAAATTTGTTGATGGTAAAATGATTTTCCTTCAAGGAAGCCCTATTATGAAGGAGCAAAACGGGATTCAATTAGGACGTTTATCAGGTATTGTGGCGCATTACGTTCCTAAATATCTTCAAAAAAACAGATTGCCATCATGGGAAACTAATTGTATTGAAGATTGGGAAACCAAAGTAGATGCTATTGTTGAAGAAACATTGCCAGAGAACATGACGGTTATTTCTGGAATTCCATCTTGGGTACAAATGTATTTTGAGAAATTGCAACAAAAAACAGGAAAGAAAGTTGGCGATATTTTCAAGAATTTCAATTTATTTATTTTTGGAGGTGTTAATTACGAACCTTATCGCGCTAAATTTGAAAACCTAATCGGGAGACAAGTAGATAGTATAGAATTATACCCTGCCAGTGAAGGTTTTTTTGCTTTTCAAGATAAACAAAATGAAAAAGGCATGTTGCTTCAGTTAAACTCTGGGATATTTTATGAGTTTATAAAAGCAGATGAATTTTTTAATGAAAACCCTAAAAGAATAACCATTGCAGATGTTGAAATAGATGTGAATTATGTGATGGTAATTTCAAGCAACGCAGGCCTTTGGGCCTATAATGTTGGTGATACCGTTCAGTTTACTTCAACCAAGCCTTATCGTGTTATTGTTTCGGGGCGTATAAAGCATTTTATTTCAGCTTTTGGCGAACACGTTATAGGAAAGGAAGTAGAGCAAGCGATGCAGGAAGCAACATTTAATTCTGAAGTTAGAATTTCAGAATTTACTGTGGCGCCTCAAATTAATCCACAAGAAGGACTTCCCTATCATGAATGGTTTGTAGAATTTGAAAACGAGCCTAAAAACCTTTCCGCTTTAGCGAAAAAAATAGATGAATCACTTCAAAAACAAAATAGTTATTATTTCGATTTGATAAAAGGCAACGTTCTGCAACCACTAAAAATAACCAAAGTGAAGAAAGATGGGTTTCAGGACTATATGAAATCTGTTGGTAAATTGGGCGGACAAAATAAGATTCCGAGATTATCGAACGACAGAAAAATTGTTGATACTTTTTCGCACATAAATTAGCACAAATAATGCTATCTTTGGCACAATCAAACTTAATAAATGAGTAGTAAAAAACACCTTGGAAGAACCAGAGCTCAAGAGAGCTCAAACGCTATTGAACGCATGTATATTACCATGCGCCATTTGTTTAATCGAGGGTTTTATAAACCTATGGGCATTTCTGGTGAAACCTTGCGTAATGCATTGCTTTTATTACGCCCAGAAATTTATGGTTCTATAGGCGAAGAAAAAGCCGAATTAGAAGGCTTGCTTTATGTTGTTGATAGACTGCCTCAAGGTATTGAAGAGTGTAGTTTTATAAATTTAACAAGTGATGAAGGGTATTCAAATTCTCATTTTAAACCTATAATACCCGAAAAAAGACGTCGCAATTGTTATAGAATTGATGATGAGCAAATGAATATTGAGATTACACGTGGGCGCTCAGAAATCTATGATATTTTAACCCACCTTACCTTTCTTTTTGTTGAGTCTCATAAAATAAGCAACCGTGTTATTATTAATGAAGAAGGTGTAACTACCCGAGATTGGATAAAACTCGAAAAAGCAGTATTATCCAAAAAGAAATTAACTCAAGAAGAGCGGGAGGTTGCTATTACGCATACTGCAAATATTTTAGGAAGAACATTTAATGAATTAACCAGTGTCTATGGGGCATTCGCAACACCAAGTCAACCAGAACGCCTTTTACATATTGTATACTGGTTAGGTAAACTTGCTATAGAAGAGCAATTAAATAACAACAAAAGAACAGTTACTTTTAGTCCGGTTTTAAGAGAGCGTATTGGGCATCACATTCACGGTGAGATTTGGGCAGATACTATTAAAGAAACGCTTTATAAAAACGATTTAATAGAACGACCAATTCATATTATAAGTGCCAATATGCACAGTGTAATGAATACGCTTTTTACACCAAATGCTTTAAAAACGATAGTTTCTAAAAAAGATATATTTGAAGTATATGCAGCTTTAAGTAATAAGGATAATGCAGACCTTCGCAATAAAGTAACAAAGGAAGCGTTGCAAAAAGGCATGCTGTATGTTAAAGATACATCAGGAACTAATATTGATGTTCAAATTTTTGACACAAGTAAATTAGATGTTTCAAAAGTTGATATTAAAGCCAATAAAACGCTTTTAGAACAAAAAAAACCTGTTATTTTAGTTATGGATTATGCTTTTGGAGAACAGGCTTATGAAACTATAGATGAATTATTAAAGCCTTATGGCTATAAGAAGAAGAAAATTCATTTAAATGTGGAGTCTATCTCAATAATGGGGAAAGCAGGAATTTTAGAAGGTGGCAAAGGCGATATAATGATTCCTTCAGCACATATTTTTGAAGGAACAGCCGATAATTATCCTTTTGAAAACGAATTAAAAAGAGAAGATTTAGAAGGACAAGGCGTGGCCATTTATGAAGGCTCTATGATTACGGTTTTAGGAACCTCATTACAAAATAAAGATATTTTGAAATTTTTTTATAACTCAACTTGGAATGTAATTGGATTAGAAATGGAAGGCGCACATTACCAAAAAGCCATTCAAGCAGCAGCAAAAGTAAGAGGTAGTATAAGCAAAGATGTAAAAGTAAGATATGCGTATTACGCTAGTGACAACCCATTAGAAACTGGAGCCACATTAGCTTCAGGTGGTTTAGGAACCTCTGGTGTAAGACCAACATATTTAATAACAAGAACCATACTAGAACAAATATTAAATTAAAATTATGAGCAAAGATTTACCACAACCTCAACCATCTGAAGAGGTAGATTTAGGACAACTGTTTAAGCTTATTGGAAATGCATTTAATCGTTTTTTCAACTTCATTGGAAGTATTTTTAAAGGGATCTTTCATGTTATTATTCTGTTTTTACTTTTTATTCAAAAACATATTGTAAAACTAGCCATTGTTAGTATTATTGGTGTATCTGTTGGGGTCTATATAGACTTTAAAAAAGAGGATAAATTTATTTCAACTATGGTGGTAGAACCTAATTTTAACAGTGTTCAACAATTATACAATAATATAAAATTTTATGACGAATTAGCAAAAGCTAAAGATTCTTCGGCTTTAGCTGAAGCTTTAGATATTTCAAAAAAAGATGCTTTTTCTATCAATGAATTTACGGTTGAATCCTATTCAGATGAAAATCAAAAAGTTCAGTTATTTGATAAATTTGTACGTTCTTTAGATACTACGACTCAAAAAGCTATAGACATGAAATCGTATCTAGAGAATTTTAACTCTTTTGATGCTCGTTTTCATACCATTTCTGTAATAACCACAGATAATAGTGTTGCTAAAAAAATTCAACCATCTATTATTAATTCTATTTCTCGAAATGAATATTTTAACCTTCAGAAAGATATTAATGACATTAATATAAAACTTCAGGATAGTCTTTACAGTAAACAAATAACAGAAATAGATTCATTACAGTTACTATATAAAAAAGTAATGCTTAAAGAAGCAGATCGCCCAATGGAAGGCACCAGTATTAGCTTGGGAGAGAACGGTGGTAAGGATAATAAAGAACTGTCTTTGATTAATAAAATGGATGAATTAAAAACGAAATTGGTTGAATTAAACGAAGAACGCGCTAATAAATCTAGTATTTTAAATGTTATTTCTGATTTTCCTAGAAAAGGAGTAAAAACAAAAGGGTTTTTAAATAGTTATAAGTTCTTAATTCCATCTCTACTATTAAGTTTAAC
>JBAQZZ010000077.1:0-8377 GCA_049791475.1 Flavobacteriaceae bacterium
CTATCCCCTTGAGGGGATTATAGGGGTGTAAATCCACTTGATTAGCGAGAAGCAAAATGTATTGGGTTGTAATCCAGATCAAATAACACCTCCCTAGCCCTCCTCAAGGAGGGAATACACTCCATTAAGCTATATGTTCCTTATAACTATCTCGAACTCACGTTAATTTAAACTATAGAGTTTGTTATACGTTGGTACAGTCACTGAGAACTGAAAACTGCGACTGATCCCAATAGCTATCGGGACTGATTCTACTGAAATGTAAAATTAATAAAAACTCCACGTGTTTTCATAGCGTTTATATTGCTAGTCCAAGGGCTATTAGGGTTTTCATCTCTAACCAATTCATCGTTAATACCAAATAAACCACGAATAGTTGGTGTAAATTTGAAGTTATACAAATAGAAATCTATACCAAAACCTAATTCATAAAACAATGAATTTTTTGTAGTTCTAAACTGGCCATTTTTGTTATCGTTCGGGTTTGTTTCGTTACTCGATAAGTTTAAAGCGGTTGAAAAACCACCAACAATAAAAGGTTTAAAGTTGTTTATGCGTTTGGTAGAAATTTTGACCAATAAAGGAATATGTATGTATGTCGATTTAACTTCTCTAATTAAATCAGAATCTCTTTCTGTACCATCAAAATAATCACGGCTGTAATTTAATTCTCTTGTGGTAATAAACAAACCGGGCTCTATTCGTAAATCAATAAAATTATTTATGCGTAAATTACCTATTAAACCTACATTAAAACCTGGAGTTGTTTTTACATAGATATCTGTTAAATCCTCGTTGTAATCAAAGTTAAAATCATAACTATTTAATCCTAAGAAATAGCCCCAACGTAATAAATTTTTATCCGTAGTTCCTCGGCCTTGATTTGCATCATAAGTCACTTTTTCTTTTTTAAACAACTGCGCATGAGTCGTTTCAAAGATGAATAAGAAAGCTATTAATAAAAAAAGGTATTTCATATTTTTACTTAGATGATTTATAAATTGTTGCCACACCAAAGGTTTGTGGAAAATCTTCAACATTAATAAACCCAATTTTACGTAAAATATTGTTTAACGCTTCACCGTAAGGAAAAAGTGATGCAGATTCACATAAATATTTGTAAGCACTTTTATCTTTTGAAAAAGCTTTGCCTATTAAAGGTAAAATATTTTTTGTGTAAAAGTTGTACCCTTGTTTATAAGGTGTTTTGTCAGGCATTGAGGTTTCTAAAATAACGAATGTACCGTTTGGTTTTAATACCCTATAAATTTCTTTTAACCCGTTCTCTAAAGTTTCAAAATTTCTAACACCAAAGGCTACCGTTACCGCATCAAAACTATTGTCTTCAAAGGGCATATTCTCACTATCGCCTAAAACCATATCAATTTTAGAGACTAAGTTTTTTTTCTTTATTTTTTCTTTACCAATGTCAAGCATCCCGCTGCTAATATCTAAGCCAATAATTTTTGTAGCATTAGTTTCCGCAAGGTTTATGGCTAAATCTCCAGTTCCAGTAGCAATATCAAGTATAGTATCAGGATTGCTCGCTTTTACCATATTAACAACTTTTTTACGCCATTTAATATCTATACCAAATGAAATGACACGATTTAAACCATCATAATCTCCAGAAATGGTATCGAACATTTGGGTAACTTGTTCTTTTTTTCCTAAATCGCTGTTTTTGTAGGGCTTTACTTTTGACAAATCTTGATTTTTTTTTGCAAAGATAAACTTTTACAAAAGCTTTACACAATTGGATTCTAATAAATTATATTGAATCAATTTTACTTCGCCATATTTATTTTATAGTATCTTTGTTCTACTTTTTATGATAATTAAACAATGAAGATAATTATTGCTGGAGCTGGTGAAGTAGGCTTTCATTTAGCAAAACTACTCTCTTACGAATCACAAGAAATAACCTTAATAGACCCCAATAAAAAAAGTTTAGAATACGCTAATACGCATTTAGATATTCGGGTTTTAAAAGGTGATGCGACATCTATTGCTATTTTAAAAGAGGCCCGTGTAGAATCGTGCGAATTATTTATATCAGTAACATCAAGCGAAACTACAAATATAACGGTATGTGTATTGGCTAAGCAAATGGGAGCTAAAAAAACCATTGCTAGAATTTCTAATACGGAATTTATTCATTATAAAGATGAAATCGGATTTACAAAATTTGGTATTGATGAGTTAATTTCTCCTGAAGCATTAGCTGCTTCAGAAATTGAATTGGCATTAAAGCAATCTTCATTTAGCGAGAATTATGAATTTGAAGGGGGTGCACTTACCATGGCTGGCTTAACGTTACCTCGTGCGGCATCCTTTGTTGGGAAAACCGTTAAAGAAGCTGCCGATATTTTTCCAGAAATACATTTTGTACCTATAGCTATTCAACGTTTTGGCACACAATATACTATTATTCCAAGAGGGGATACAAAGTTTAAACGCGGCGATAATGTGGTGTTTGTAACGTCAGAAGGTGGCGCAGACGAACTTTGTAGACTCACCGGAAAAGTTAATAGAGATATTAAAAATGTGATGATTTTAGGTGGTAGTCAAATAGCGTATAAAACCGCTAGAGATTTAAGTGATAAGGGTTTAAATGTAAAACTTTTAGAAGGAAATCGAGACAGAGCATTCGAGATTGCTGAAGAATTAACAAATGTTTTAGTTATTAATAGCGATGGTCGGAAAGTAGATGTTCTTGAAGAAGAAAATATTAACGAAATGGATGCTTTTATTGCTGTTGCACCAAATTCTGAAACAAATATAATGTCCTGTTTAGTTGCTAAATCCAAAGGGGTTAAAAAAACTATTGCTTTGGTAGAGAATATGGACTATTTCGACTTATCACATTCTATAGGGATTGATACCTTGATAAATAAAAAACTGTTAGCGGCAAATAATATTTTTAGATACATCCGTAGAGGCGAAGTTGTAGCTATGACCAAGCTAAGCAATTTGAGCGCCGAGTTGTTAGAATTTGAGGTAAAAGGAACATCTGCGGTTTGTAATAAAACAATTAAATCTATAGATTTCCCGAGGTCTGCAATTATTGGAGGTATTATTAGAAACGGTGTTGGAATGATAGCGCTTGGTGATTTTAAAATTCAAGAAGGCGATCGTGTTGTAGTATGTAGTTTATTAAAATCTATAAAACGCGTTGAAAAATTATTTCTTTAAAACGCTTTAATTAAACAGTTTAGCCATTGAAACTCAACTATAAAATTATTTTTCACTTTTTAGGATTACTGTTATTGTTTAATGGTGGTTTTATGCTTTTATCTGCGCTCATAAGTTTAATTTATAAAGATGGCGTAACATTTCAAATTTTTATTGCTGGTATTATAACATTGCTAATTGGAGTCGTTTCCATGGTTTTTACTAGGCGCCATAAAAAAGAAATGAATAAGCGTGAAGGCTACATAGTGGTTACTTTTGGATGGATAATCATGTCATTATCAGGTACGCTGCCTTATGTATTAACAGAAAGTATTCCAAGTTTTACAAACGCTTTTTTTGAAACCATGTCTGGCTATACCACAACAGGTGCATCTATTTTAAATGATATTGAAGCGGTTCCTAAAGGTGTGTTATTTTGGCGCAGTTTAACGCATTGGATTGGTGGTATGGGTATTATTGTATTAGCTATTGCTATTTTACCATTACTAGGCATTGGCGGTATGCAACTTTTTGCAGCTGAAGCACCAGGACCAAGTACCGATAAATTACATCCTAGAATTACCGATACTGCAAAACGTTTATGGCTTATTTATTTTGGTTACACCGCAGCAGAAACCTTGCTTTTAAGTGCTGCAGGAATGTCCTTTTTCGATGCTATTAATCATTCAATGTGTACGCTTTCAACGGGTGGGTTTTCTACTAAAAATGCTAGTGTTGCCTATTGGAATGGAGAGCCTATAATACAGTATATTATTATATTATTTATGTTTTTAGCTGGTACTAACTTCGTGCTCAGTTATTTTGCTTTTAAAGGGAAAGTTCAAAAAATAATTCAAGATGAAGAGTTTAAGTTGTACTTCAAGTTTATTGCCATATTTACTGCTATTGCTGCTGTTATTATCTATTTTCGGGCAGATGTAAGTCAGTCTTCAATCGCTCATCCAATGGTCTGGGGTGAAGCCGAAAGTGCTTTTAGACACGCATTATTTCAGGTATTATCTGTTATAACTACAACTGGTTTTATTACAGCAGATTATACAATGTGGACTCCTTTTTTAGTTGTTTTCTTTTTCGGATTGATGTTTTTGGGAGGTTCAGCTGGAAGTACATCTGGTGGTGTAAAAGTAGTACGTCATTTAATATTAATTAAAAATAGTTTTTTAGAGTTTAAACGCACATTACATCCAAATGCTATTGTGCCAGTTCGTTATAACAAAAAAGCTATTAATAGGTTTATTGTTTTTAATGTTTTAGCGTTTTTTATTCTGTATATGCTATCCTTTATTATCGGTGCTTTGGTGTTTTCAATGTTCGAAATTGAGTTTAAATCGGCAATTGGTTTAGCGGCATCTACTTTAGGAAATGTGGGACCAGCATTAGGCGATTTCGGACCTGTAAATAACTACTCTGCATTACCACCTTTAGCACAATGGTGGGCTTCTTTTTTAATGCTTATTGGGCGTTTAGAATTGTTTACAGTACTTATTTTATTCACACCTTTCTTTTGGAGAAATAGATAATAGTATTCATTAAAATTTTATAATAATTTAAAAAAATTGTGTAACTCAAAGAAGCGCATGTAGCTTTATTTTTGCATAGGTAATGTGTAGCGTACACATATACAAAATGAATTAATATAAAGATTATGAATAAGACAATAAAATCTATTCTATTAGTAGCTGGTATAGGGCTATTAATTTACGGAGTTTATACAATGTTTGCTCCAGAAGCTTCATTAAGCATAGGCTCACTAGAAGTTAAAGCCCAAGACAATACCAATTCATATATAACAATTGGTCTGGGACTTGCAGCTCTACTTATAAGTTTTATTGGCGGCAGAAAATCTTAAAAATTGATTTATAAAAAAACATATACTGCCTAGGGTAAATACAGTTCATATATAATAAGTTTGGTTGGTTAGTAAATTATATATGATATTGATCTTTAGGCAGTTTTTTATGATTTATCCAAATATGAACCAATAGAGCACATTACTCATAGAGATTTAAGCTTACTTATCGTAATAGTTTTTATATTTTGTGTTTTGTAAACCTACTTTGAACTGACTTATTTAAAAAATAAATATAATCTTTTATACAAAATCCTTCACTACCTTTACTTGTTAGCTTATTATTGAAAGTTAACATATTGTTATATGAAACATCCATAACTAAATCTTGATACCCAAGATAATGATTAAATGGATGCTACGTGTAACCGCTTAAAAGCAATAGATATAAACACATGAAACTATTCCTGAAATTTGATTTTAATACAATCAGTAAAAAAGTATTGGAGGCAAAGTTTGATGAGTTAAATTTAAAATACAAAGTTTTAGGTTTTGGTGAAGTTGAGCTGATAAAAAAATTAACTGAGGCGGAGTACATTGCTTTAAATGCTTCTTTAAACGACTATGGTATTGAAATAGTGAAAAGTGAGAAAAGCATTTTGGTTCAAAAAATAAAAGATGCGATTATAGATATGGTTTTTAATGAAAATACCAATCTAAAAGTGAAAAGCTCGGTGTATTTATCTGAAAAAATTGGACACAGTTACGGTTATCTTTCCAATTTGTTTTCCGAAGTGACGTATTCGTCCATAGAAAACTTTATTATCATTCAAAAAATAGAATATGCAAAACAACTCATTTTAAATACAGAATTGAGTTTGACCGAAATTGCATTTAAACTAAATTATTCTAGTGTTGCGCATTTAAGTACACAGTTTAAAAACACAACGGGTCTTACGCCTTCTGCTTTTCAACGGATTATTTTTAAAAGAAGAAAAATTGCCCAACAAAAAAACAACTAGTTATATCAATAGTTTATGCAAAATGATTACATACACATAATTTTGGCAGATGATGATGAAGATGACATCCTTTTTTTTACAGATGCTTTTGATGAATTAAAAATCAATACAAAAGTTAATACATTTAAAGATGGTGTTGAGCTTATGAATTATTTAAATAAGGATGAAGCCCATATGCCCAATGTCCTTTTCCTGGATTTAAATATGCCAAAAAAATCAGGATTAGAATGTCTGACTGAAATTAAGGCAAGTCATAAAATGTCTGAAATTGCCATTGCTATTTATTCTACATCAGCTTCTGAAGAAGATATAGAAAAAACCTTTGTGTTAGGAGCCAATATTTATATAAAAAAGCCAAGTGATTTTAAAAAACTTAAAAAAGCACTTTCAGAAGTGGTGTCTATTAATTGGCAATATCACACCAACAGTTTAAATAAAGACAATTTTTTATTGAGAATCTAAATGATACGAAAATTATTTCCCAAATCGGCTTTATTTTTAAGAATCGTTTTTCTTGTTGGTTTATTTATCATTCTTTTAGTAGGCGGTTTTACTTATAAACATATTTCTGATTTAACAAATTCTACTGAAATAGTTGTTAAAACCTATAAAGTAAATGTTGAATTAGAACAAGTGATTTCTTATTTAAGAGAAGCTGAAAGTGGCTATAAAAATTATATAGTAACAAAAGACACTTTTTATTTAAAGCCTTATTTAAACACTAAAGAAAAAGTTAATAATTCTTTTCTAAAACTAGATGAACTAATAAATGTAAATCCTGAGCAACAGGGAAACTTAAAGGTTTTAAAAAAATTAAAAGATAGCCTGTTCTCTAACTTTTCTAAAACGTATCCTCTTGTTAAAAATGATAAAACAAATGCCGAAACATTTAAAACGCTACTTTTTGAAGAAATAATAATAATGGATAGTATTAGGCGTCAGGCTAATGTTATGTTTGATTTGGAAAATAAATTGCTTAGTGAACGGCAAAAAGAATATCAAAGTGATTTACAATTTACGCCTTTATTTTTTTATTTGGTTTTACTAGTTACGCTTATTTTAATAATTATAGCCTATAATAAAATCAGTAATGATTTAAAAGACATAAAAGCAAAAAACGACCAGTTACTGATTTTTAAAGAATCTACAAATCAATCAGAAATTATT
The DNA here is from genome assembly GCA_049791475.1 of Flavobacteriaceae bacterium. Taxonomy (GTDB): domain Bacteria; phylum Bacteroidota; class Bacteroidia; order Flavobacteriales; family Flavobacteriaceae; genus CAXBID01. Next base: position 7,174 of record JBAQZZ010000077.1, read on the forward strand.
GGTAAACATGGTAATTGGGTTTGGCATATCGAATCCAATGTATTTACTTATTCAGATAATTTGTACCGCCTTTTGGGTGAAGAACCGCAATCTTTTGAGGCTTCTCTTGATAATTTTTTGAAATTTGTTCATCCTGAAGATGTAGATAAATTAACCTTGGAGTTAAAAAAAATGACGGAAGAGGAAGAATTGCCCGTTACAAACTATAGAATTATTCAAAAAAATGGCTCGATAAAATATTTAAAGGCCTATGCCAAATCTTTTTATGGTATCAATGGAGAAAAAAGATTGATTGGGAATATTAGTGATATCACTTATGAGATTGAAAGTTTATTAAAACTTGAAGAACATAATTTAGAACTAGAACAAAATAACAAAGAGCTATCGGCTTTTAACTATGCCGCAAGTCATGACCTTCAAGAACCTTTACGAAAAATACAAACCTTTATTTCAAGGCTTGAAGAAAAAGAAGCTGATAAATTTTCTGGTTCAGGACATCAATATTTAGAACGTATTAAATCAGCTGCTGCAAGAATGCGTTTATTAATAGATGATTTGCTACAATTTTCAAGAACTAATAAGCCTGATAAAGAATTTGTTAGTACAGATTTAAATGAGCTTTTTGAAAACTCCAAACGAGATGTAGCTGAAATTATTCTAGAAAAAAAAGCACAAATAACAAGCGATACCTTACCCAAAACAACAGTAATAGCGTTTCAGATCCAGCAATTATTTATAAATTTATTAAGTAATTCTTTAAAGTATAGTAAAAAAGAAACGGCTCCAATTATTAAAATAAACTATGCAAAGGTTAATGCAAAAGATGAGCCTCATTTAATAAAAGCTTCCAAAAGCGATTACCATAAAATTACGTTTACCGATAATGGTATTGGTTTTGACCAGAAATATGCCGACAAAATATTTGACTTATTTGATAGGTTGCACAGCAAACAGGATTATTCTGGAACAGGAATTGGGCTATCTATTTGTAAAAAGATTATCGAAAATCACAAAGGTTTTATTTTTGCCAAAGGAGAAATTAATGCTGGCTCTGTTTTTACTGTATATCTTCCATTTAGTTAATTTCAATAATTTCTTTTTTACCTAATAAAACATTTATGAAACATCCATAACTAAAAGTTCGATACCCAAGGACAATGATTATGCGGATGCTACATGTGACCCCCGATAGCTATCGGGATAA
>JBAQZZ010000078.1:0-5664 GCA_049791475.1 Flavobacteriaceae bacterium
ACAGTTAAATTTGGCGATTTATCATCTTGATCGCCAAAACACCTAACATCTATCTCTATTAATTTTGCCAATTCAGCTGCTAAATATTCAACATGTACTCCTGCGCCACCGTAAACATATGGCGGAAATTCTCTGGTATAAAAAAGTGCTTTCATAAATTAATTAAAATGTATCATTGTCTATAAAAATCTGCTAGCAAAATTATGATATTAAATGCCTTAAAAGAGTTTTAAAGTTAACTAAACATCACTGCATTTTACCGTGTTTAAGCAAAAAACGAAAATATGATATTAACCTAATTGTTAATAACTTCAATTAATTTTAAAACAAAAATAAATTTGATAAAATCAATAATAGTGAAGGATTAAGCCTTATTTAATTAGTTGAACTGAATGATTTTTACTCTGTTATAAACATACAAAAATTATTCTTAATAAGTTTTAAGTCATTTTATTTTTATGGAAAAAAAGGCATTTTTCCAATTAAAGGAAATTATCAATAATAAAAACACCTAAAAGCATAAGTTTGGTTTTAATCATTCAAACAAATTAACTAATAAGTCTATTAGGTACTGTATTGGTTTTAAAAAAATCGCTACAACAATGTAGTCATTTAATTAATAATTATGAACTAAGTGTTTTAGCACAACAAAGGCTTATTTGTAAATTAAGTTGAGATATTTTTTTGCTAGCAAAATTTAGGTTTGTCACAAAAGAAGTAACTTTTCAACCTTTTTTTATCCCGATTCGTCAGAAATGGTTTCTATTTAAGTCTAATAAAGATCATTTTTGTAACATCAATCACAAATCAAACAGTTATGAAATTAAAATTACTAAGTTATTTCTTTACTTTTTTTAGTATAGCACTAACATTTTCGCAGAATATTGAGGGAACAATTTTGGATGAAAATAGTCAATCTCTAGAGTTTGCAAACGTTGTACTTTATAATACTGTTTCAAACGAAGTAGTTACTGGTGTTATTTCAAACGACATGGGTTATTATATTTTTGAAGATATTGTTAAAGGAACATATTATATAGAGATCTCTACCCTAGGTTTTGAAACAAAAAAATCAGATACTTTTGAGTTACTTGATAATAAAACATTCAATTTTATATTAAAAGAAGAATCACAAATATTAAACCAAGTGGTTGTTAAAAGTAAACGACCAGTTATAAGACAAACAGCTGAAAAATTGGTGGTAGATTTAGAACAATCAGAAATGATTAATTCTAATTTAGAAGATGTTATAAAGCGTGTGCCTGGATTAATTGTAACGAATAACGGAATTAATTTTGCCGGTAGAAGTGATGTTAGAATTTTGATAAATGGTAAAACTACAAGTTATATGGATGTGGAAACATTGTTACGAGATTTACCTGCAGATAATATTGCAAAAGTAGAATTAATAGAGCAACCAGGTGCCGAATTTGATGCAGAAGGTTCTGGGCCAATAATTAATATTATATTGAAGAAAAACGTACGTTTAGGAACTCACGGAAGTTTAAATGCTTGGGTTGGTGAAGATGAAGGTATAGAGCATGGCACAAGTTTTTCAATTGCGAGTTATAAAAACAAATTAAACTGGCAGGCTAGTGTTGGGCAATCTAGCCCAACATGGCGAGACGATTTATTTATAAAACGGACAGTTCAAGACCCAAATTCGCAAGAAGAAACAATCTACAACCAAGCGACTATAGAGCCTTATGATCCTAAAACATTTAGACTTGGAGGGAGTTTAGATTATTATATTAACGATAAACATTCTATAGGTTTTGCAGTAGGGTACAATAATTCTAATTCCGAAAGAATATCTAGAAGTAATACTTCAATAACATCTCCAAGTTTGGATGAAATGTTAGTTTCTGAAAATTCATTTGATAGAGTGCGACACACCATAAACATAAACCCATATTACGAATTCAAATCTGATGAGCATAAACTGGTAGCAGATTTTAATTATGTAAACTTTACAAATGGTAATATTGATAATGTGTTTGCAGCAAACGGAAACACGGTTCCTTTTATGAATCAGCGTTATTTACAAGACGGAAAGTTTATAATAAACACCTATAAAGTGGATTACACCAGATTATTTTCTGATGATTTAAAATTAAGTTTTGGGAGTAAATATTCGCTGGTAGATACTGATAGTGATTTAAAATCATTCACTCAAAACTCGAATACTAATGAATTTGAGTTTCAAGCGGATAATAGTAACCGTTTTTTAATAGATGAATCTATTTTTGCGGTTTACACAAAACTAAACGTTAAATCTGGAAAATGGTCTTTCTCTGGAGGAGTTCGTTTTGAAGATAGTAATACAGAAGGGATATCAACAAATGCGAATGATAGTAGAACTAGAAAAATTTCTAAGCTCTTTCCAAGCGCATCAATAAGTAGAAAAATAAATGAAAGCTTAGGAGCTAACATTGCTTACAGTTATCGAATTAGAAGACCGTCTTACAATAGCCTTAACTCCTTTGTACAATTTTACGATCCATTAACATCAGAAGTTGGAAACCCAAACTTGAAACCTTCATTTACTAATAATTATCAATTTAACTTAACTTTTGATAGTCAACCATTTTTTACTATTGCATACAGTGAAACTAAAGATGATTTGTTTTTATTTATTTCGCAAGATGATGAGACCGCTCAAATAAGTCGTACTACAATTAATTTATCTGAAAGAAAAAATTGGAATTTTAGACTGTTTGGGCCTTTAGATTTTATAAAAGGAGTTGAAGGTTTTACGGGTTTTATTGTTGACTATAATGTGTTTCAATCATTTGATTTAAATCCTCAATTAAAACTTGACAAATGGAATGTAGGTTGGTATACTCAGGCAAGTTATGAATTGCCATGGGAAATTAATGCAGAAATGTCTAGTTACTTTGGTTCAGGCGCTTTGGAAGGTCAAATTGACGTAGGCTGGATTGGAGATTTAGATTTTTCTTTTGGTAAAAAGTTTTTAGATGATAGATTAAAAGTAAATTTAGGTATTAGTAAAGTATTAAATAGAGGTTTTGTTGGAACAGTAAACTATGATAACATTAATGCTGAAATAGAAAGTAACGGCTCTAGGCAAAACGTACAATTAAGGTTGGCGTACAGTTTTGGATCTAAATTTGGTAAAAAGAAAAACAGAAGCAATTCGTCTAGAGAAGAAGAAAATAGAATAGATGATAACAATTAAGATGATGACAAAAAACAAAAGACATTTACTCTTATAAGCTTTTCTTTTTTTTCCTTTTAATTCGTTATGTTGAAATAAATTTATTTAATGAATAAAAGTAATGAACACAAAACTCAATAAATCAGATTTTATATTACTTGCTATCTTCTATAGCGTTTCAATTGCAATAGAGGCTTATGATTATTATCTTGATAAGAATGCACTTATAGAATATCTAGTAGACTTTCCAACATTAATTTTATGCTCATTAGCACTTATTTATATTTTTATAGTGATACTTATACCGTTATTTATAGTCAAGCAAAAAAAATATGTATTGTTCCTTTTATTTGGGTTAATAAGCTTAATATTTTTTGGATTAATAGACTACACAATTGGCTTTTGGACAGGAGGACATGATTGGGCAAAATACCCAAAAGGTATAAGCTTCGTATTAACAGGTATTAATCAAGGCTCAGATTTAATAGCTTTTCCTTTAGGCATATTGCTTACAAAAAAGTTTTACGAAGGACAAACTCAATTAGTCAAAGTGAAGAAGGAACAAAAAGAAAATGAACTTAAACTATTACGCTCTCAATTAGACCCACATTTTTTGTTTAATAATTTAAACGCATTAGATGCTTTAATAGATAGCGATGCTATAAAAGCAAAAGAATATATAAACCGTTTATCTTTAATTTATAGATATCTTATTCATACTAAAGACGCAGAAGTTATGGAGCTTTCTAAAGAAGTTGACTTTGCAGAACATTACATATTTTTAATTAAAACACGCTTTACCTATGATTATGATTTTAGTATTATAAATAATAATTCTATTAACGATACCTTTATTCCAACAGGAGCTTTACAAACACTACTTGAAAATGTAGTAAAACATAATAAAGTGCTAGATAAAAGTATTATTAAAACAACTGTTCTAATAGAAGATGATTGGATAACGGTTACTAATAATAAATCAAATTCAGGAACAAATTCTGAATCTTTAGGTACTGGATTAGAAAACCTAAAAGCGCGTTATGAGTTATTGATTGATAAAGAAATTCAGGTTATTGATACTAATACAGCGTATAAAATATCAATCCCAATTATTAAATTAATAGAAGAAAACTAAGGTTATGAAAATTCTAATTTTAGAAGACGAAATACCAGCATATCAAAAATTAATTAGTTCTTTACAAACATTTTTTACTGAAGGAGTTAAACATGATTGGGCGCGTTCTAATAAAGATGGAAAAGAGTTACTTCAACAAAACAAATACGATTTTATATTGTCTGATATTCAATTATTAGATGGTGTTTCGTTCGATTTATATAATGAAATTTCTATTGATACGCCTATTATTTTCTGTTCAGCACATGACGAATATTTGTTTGAAGCCTTTAATACTAATGGTATAGCCTATATTCTAAAACCTTATACTCAATCAGATTTTAAAAAAGCTTTAGAGAAATATCAATCTTTATTTAATCAAGGTGATTACAACATGTTAAATCAGAAAACAATTACCGAACTTAAATCTGCTTTGAAAGAAGAACACAATAATTACAAAAAGCGTTTTGTAATAAAAAAAACAAAAGGCATTCAGTTATTAAATGTTTCAGAAATTAGTAAAATTGAAGCTTCTGGCGATTTTTGTATAGCCACAGATTTAAAAGGGAAACGACACACTATTTCTCAAAATTTAGGAAGTATTCATAAACAATTACATCCAAATAAATTTTTTAAAATTAATAGAAGTGAAATTATTAGCATTGATGCTATTGAGCAAATAGAAAGTCATTTTAAAAATAGGTTACTAATAACAGTAATAGGAATTAAGGAAAAATCCATGACGAGTTCGTCAACAACTTCTGATTTTAGAAAATGGCTAGAACAGTAACTCTCTAATCATTCAACTTCAAAACAGCCATAAATGCTTGTTGAGGTATTTCAACATTACCCACTTGTCGCATACGTTTTTTACCTTTTTTCTGTTTTTCTAGAAGTTTACGTTTTCGCGAAATATCACCACCATAACATTTTGCAGTTACATCTTTACGAAGTGCTTTAATCGTTTCACGCGAAATAATTTTAGCACCAATCGCTGCTTGAATAGGAATATCAAACTGTTGACGAGGAATAAGTTCTTTTAGTTTCTCGCACATTTTTTTACCAATATGTTGTGCATTATCGGCATGTATTAAAGCCGAAAGCGCATCAACAGGTTGTGCATTCAATAAAATATCTAAACGAACTAATTTAGAGGTTTTCATGCCAATTGGATGATAATCAAAAGAGGCATAACCTTTGGAAACGGTTTTTAATCGATCGTAAAAATCGAAAACAATTTCAGCCAGAGGCATTTCAAAAGTTAATTCTACACGTTCTGTGGTTAAATACGTTTGGTTTAACACGATACCTCGTTTTTCAATACAAAGCGACATCACATTACCAACAAAATCAGATTTAGTGATAATTGTGG
>JBAQZZ010000079.1:0-13531 GCA_049791475.1 Flavobacteriaceae bacterium
CTTTTGGGTAGTGATTTAGCAGCAACTGGCGGCACTGGGTCATTAGATCAATTTAACGCAGGTGAAGTTGCCGTTAGTGGTTTAGAAGTACTTTTAAATTATGATTTACTTGAAAATAATACTAAATTTTCTTTACCTATTACCTTCGGTTATACCTTTACAAATACCGAGTTTTTAAATAGTTTTGGTAGCGACGATAGTTTATGGGGAGAAGTTACTGTTGGCGATGAGTTGCCTTATATTGCAAAACATCAATTTAACACCTCTATTTCACTAGAACATGCGAAATTTGAATTAAACTTAAACGGACGATTAAATGGTGCATTTAGAACTTTAGCCGGAACAGAAACCATTACTAATGAAAATGGAGTGACTTCAAACTTTATCATAGATTTTTCTGGAAAATATCACTTTACAAAAAACTTTAGTTTAACAGGAAATATCATCAATCTTTTAGATGAAACGTATGCTGTTTCTAGAGTTCCTGCTGGTTTACTCCCTGGGCATCCATTTGGAGCTTACGCAGGATTAGAATTGCGTTTTTAAAAACACATCATATTTTAAAAGAGAGTCATTATTATAAAATAGTGACTCTTTTTTATTAGAACTCATCTTTACTTTTGTTTTTAACCAAATCCCGATAATTATCGGGAGAGATGAAATTTGTTTAGATGAAACTATTTTTGAAAATCATAGCATCGCCACGAATAAAAAATAGCTGAAATATGAGCGAATTTTTGACATTTTTTAGGAAATAGAAAAAGTCAAGATGAGTTCTTAATGATAATTATTAAAAATTTTTGAAGCTTCATTGTAAGCACTTTCAAAACTAAGTGCATTTAAACTATTATTTTTTTGTGAAGTGAAGTATGATAATAATTTTTCGGTAGGCATGTTACCTGTAAGTTCATCTTTTGCCATTGGACAACCTCCAAAACCTTGAATAGCACCATCAAAACGGAAACAACCCGCTTTATAGGCAGCATCAACTTTTTCAAACCAAGTGGTTGGTGTAGTATGCAAATGTGCACCAAACTCAATATTGGGATAAAGCGGAATTAAATTTGAAAATAAATAATCTATACTTTCAGAATCAGAAGTGCCAACCGTATCACTAAGTGATAAAATTTTCACACCCATATTGGCCAATTTCTCAGTCCATTCGCCTACTATATCAACATTCCACGGGTCGCCGTAAGGGTTTCCAAAACCCATAGAAATATAAACTACAACTTCTTTATTGGTTTTGTTTGCAATCTCTAATATTTCAGAAAGTGTAATAACCGATTGCGCAATAGTTTTGTGCGTATTACGCATTTGAAAATTTTCGGATATTGAAAAAGGAAAGCCTAAATAGTCAATGTCTTTATGTTTTGAAGCATCTTCAGCACCTCTTGTGTTCGCAACTATAGCAAGTAATTTACTTGTTGTTTTACTTAAATCCAACTGCGATAAAACTTCTGCTGTATCTGCCATTTGAGGAATCGCCTTTGGTGATACAAAACTACCAAAATCAATAGTATCAAACCCAACTCGCAACAAAGACTGAATGTATTGCACCTTCTGCGCTGTGGGAATAAATTGCTTTATTCCTTGCATAGCATCGCGGGGGCATTCAATTATTTTTACTGATTTCAACATTTATAGGCGCAATAAGATGATAAAAATACTATTAATTTTTGTAAGCCTGACAGATAACTATAGACATAAAAAAACAATCAACTTAATATTTTATAAAAAACACTACGCTTCTTTTTTTTCTTTTATTAAGCTCAATAGGTTTTACCCAAAGCACAGCCACTTATGATGTAAGTTTCACAAGTATTTGGAATGAAACAGACCATACTGAAATTCCAAACGATGCACATTGGTCAAATTTAGTTGGTGCAACTCATAAAACGGAAAATGCCTTTTTTGAACTTGGACAAACTACCCTTTAGGTATTAAAAATATTGCTGAATTAGAAAACAACACCGCTTTTAAAAATAAAGAATTTTTTGAAACCAACTAGCCTCGAGGCAGTCCCGAAGCTATCGGGATCGAGGAATTCTCTTCGATTAAAATCGACAAACGCTTTGGGTTTCGACTGCGCTCCTGACATTAAAACATAAGTAATTGTTTTTTAGTAGATTATGTTTATTCTTACGTCCAACTTAGATTATTAAAATTAGAAACTAGATAAGAAGCCTATAAAACTTAGAAAATTAGTATCAATTAAAACTTAACCTAACATTATAAAATTATTAATATATAGTCATAAAATTTGTTGAATTAGCGAAAAAATAGGTGTTTCAACGTCTATTTTACTGTAAATTTTCATTTAAGTATACATTTGAAAAAAATATTTCGTCCCAAATGAAAATTTTTACTATTAAATTTTTATTAACCTTTTTCTCGATATTCTTTTTATCGATATCTTTTCAGCTCTCAGCACAAAATACTTCAGAAACAAATTGTGGTACAACTACGACATCAAAATCTTTAGAATATATTACTAGTATTAAATCTCAAATCAATAAGTATGAGCAAGAATTTTTACTTTTAAAATCTCACTCAAGTAAAACTACTAATAATACTATTAATTCAATCCCTCTTAAAATAACCATTTTAAGAAATTCTGATGGCTCTGATGGTATTAATATTTCAGATGTAAAAAATGCTATTTCGAATTTAAATATTATTTATGCTGAAGCATTTTTAGAGTTTTTTATCACTGATGAAATTAATTATATAGACGATGATGAATTGGTTCACATAAAAAAAGGAAGTGAAAAATATTTGACTGAGGAAAATAATATTCCCAATTTAATTAATGTCTATTTTTCAAACAAAATTGTAAACAATTCTGATGAAAGTATTTGCGGATACAGTAATAATACATCTCGAAATGATTTCATCATGATTAAAAATGATTGTGCTACAAACAGTTCATCTTTCCCGCACGAAATAGGTCATTTTTTCTCATTATTACATACACATGGCGCTGATGACAAAAAAACTACTGAGTTAGTTGATGGCAGTAATTGTGATACCGATGGCGATGGTATATGCGATACCCCAGCAGATCCAGGTCTGACAAATAATAACGTAAATAGATCTTGTAATTACACTAGCAATGTAACTGACGCCAATGGTGATAGATATAAACCAGATACAAAGAATATAATGTCCTACTCTCGAAAAGATTGTAGAACATTTTTTTCCCAAAAACAATTGGCACGTATGTATGCCTTTTACCATACCGCTAAAAACTATTTATCGTATGAATTGTTTAATGCAGATTTTACTGCAGACGTATCTCAAACTTGCGAAAACAGTTTAACGGTTAATTTTGAAAGTAGTTGTGAAAATATCACTAAATGGGAATGGGATATAAACAATGATGGTATTACAGATTATACTACAAAAAATCCTTCGCACACTTTTGATAACGGTATTTTTGATGTTACCTTAACGGTATCAAACAAATCACAAACCATAAAAAAAACACGTATTAATTTCATAAATGTAGGTACACAAACAACGCTTTTAAATGAAGATTTTGAAGCTGTTTCAATCATAAGTGATCGCGGATGGACTACAAAAGATGTTTCACAACGTGGTTATAACTGGTTACTTGCTAAAGGCGAAACAGACAGTAAAAATACGGGGCCGACCACTAAAAATTCAGAAAAAAACATTGGCAATACTTACTTGTATGCAGAAGCCTCTGGAGCAAAATATGGAGATATAGCAGAACTTATTTCACCATGTATAACTATTGATTATGAAAACTCAGAACTTGAATTTGCGTATCATATGTTTGGCGACCATATTGGAGAACTACACGTTGATATTAAAACTGAAAATGGGTATATAAATGATGTTATCGAACCGCTTATAGGTAGCCAACAAGACAATCAAGATGATGATTTTCTAATTCAAGATATAGATTTATCTGCTTATGTTAATCAAACTATAAACGTTCGCTTTAGAGCCATTAGAGGTTCAAGTTGGGATGGAGATATAGCTATCGATAATATTGCATTTAAAACTATCACAACAGCGATATCAGATATTCCTTTTAAAGTATATCCTAATCCAATAAATGGTGATTTACTTTATGTTAAAACCAACAACCCAGATGTTTTAACAAGGTATTCTGTTTCTAACTTAAGAGGGCAAATTTATAAGTCTGGTACTTTAACAAATCTGCCTATAAATGTTGGTAATCTGTCTTCTGGAATGTATTTAATTACTCTTGAGAATAAAGATTCCAGAATTACTAAAAAGATAATTAAGTAGTGTTTATTTTTCTTTAAGAATAGCTTTATTAATCTTCTTAATTAAGCGTGGTCCTTCATAAATAAAACCGGTATAAATCTGTACCAAATCTGCGCCAGCATTAATTTTTTCAAGAGCATCTTCTGCTGAATGTATCCCGCCAACACCAATAATAGGAAACGCTTTTTTACTTTTATCAGATAAATATTTTATAACTCGGGTGCTTTTTTCTTTTATCGGTTGCCCACTTAAACCACCGTTTCCAATACTTTCAAGTAATTCATCAGATGCTTTTAAACCATTTCTATCTGTAGAGGTATTACTTGCAATCACACCATCTAGTTTAGTATCAGCAACTAATTGAATAATTTCATCTAATTGATTGTCATTTAAATCAGGTGCAATTTTTAAAAGAATTGGTTTTTGTATTTCAAAATTGCTATTGGCTTTTTGTACAGCACTAATTAATTCTTCTAAATAATCTTTATCATTTAACTTAGCATGACTTCCAACGTTAGGGCAACTCACATTAAGTACAAAATAATCTACATAATTGTGCAATGCATTAAAGCACTCTAAATAATCTTTGGTGTAATCTTCAGGTTTAGTTTGTGTATTTTTTCCAATATTACCACCAATAATAAGTTTCCCTTTATTATTTTTTAACTGAGTTATTGCGGCTTGTAAGCCTTCATTATTAAAACCCATTCGATTAATAATCCCTTGATCTTCTTTTAGTCTGAACAATCGTTTTTTAGGATTCCCTAATTGGGCTTTTGGGGTTACGGTGCCAATTTCAATAAACCCAAATCCGAAATTTGCTAATTCGTTGTATAATACCGCATTTTTGTCGAATCCTGCGGCTAATCCAACCGGATTTTTAAAAGTGAGTCCGAAAAGGTTTTTTTCCAATCTTTTATCATTAACAGTATATAAACTTCTAAATATCGCCGGAAAACCAGGTATTTTTGAACTTAATTTTATTAATGAAAAGGTGAAATGATGAATTTTTTCGGGATCGAAACTAAAAAATAAAGGGCGAAGTAATAATTTGTACATCTGTATTATTTATGCAAAAGTAATTCTAAATAAAAAATTGCGCAATTCAAATGATAAAAATCTCAATAATCGTAACTTTAGGCTTTAAAAGCCAATTAATTATCGCACTCAAGCTCTAAAATATATTTATATAAAATTATGATTTCTAAAGAACACATCACAAACCGTTTTATAAGTTACGTGACTATTGATACAGAATCTGATCCTACTTCAAAAACCATTCCCAGCACAAAAAAACAGTGGGATTTGGCAAACAAACTTGCCGAAGAATTAAAAACAATTGGTTTACAAGATGTAACCATCGATAAGCATGCGTATATTATGGCAACTTTACCAAGTAATGTGGACTATTATGTGCCAACTATTGGTTTCATTTCACATTTTGATACCTCTCCAGATTTTACTGGAGCCCATGTAAAACCGCAAATTCATGAAAATTATTTAGGCGGTGATATTTTACTCAACAAAGAAGAAAATGTTGTGCTTTCGCCAGATTATTTTGAAGATTTACGATTATATATTGGGCAAACCCTAATAACTACAGATGGCACAACCCTTTTAGGAGCCGACGATAAAGCGGGTATTTGCGAAATAGTATCGGCCATGGAATATTTGGTAAATCATCCAGAAATTAAACATGGAAAAATTAGAATTGGATTTACTCCGGATGAAGAAATAGGAAGAGGTGCACATAAGTTTGATGTTGAAAAATTTGGAGCAGATTGGGCATATACTATGGATGGCAGCCAGATAGGTGAACTAGAATACGAGAATTTTAATGCGGCGAGTGCCATAGTGAAAATTAAAGGAAAAATTGTGCATCCAGGTTATGCAAAAGGAAAAATGGTTAATTCGATGTACATAGCTACCGAGTTTATTAATTCGTTACCCATGATGGAAACCCCAGAACACACTGAAGGTTATCAAGGTTTTTTTCATTTACATGATATAGAAGGCAATGTTGATGAAACCACTTTACAATACATTATTCGCGACCATGATAAAGGGCATTTTGAAGCCCGAAAAGACATGATGCAAAAATTAACAAACGAGTTAAATTCACAATATGATAATGAAGTGATTACAACCGAAATTAAAGATCAATATTTCAATATGAAAGAAAAAATTGAACCTGTGATGCATATTGTAGATATTGCTGAAGAAGCTATGAAGCAACTCGGAATAAAACCGCTTATTAAACCTATTCGTGGTGGTACCGATGGTTCACAATTAAGTTATATGGGATTACCGTGCCCAAATATTTTTGCTGGTGGACATAATTTTCATGGACGCTATGAATATGTACCCGTTGAAAGTATGATAAAAGCCACCGAAGTTATTTGTAAGATTGCGGAACTTACAGCAATAAAACAATAACCATATCTTAATATTTGCAGTAATTAGAGAAAATGAGGATAGAATTGATAACCAAAGAAAGTAATTTATTAAAAAAAGGTGTTGACTACTTTTGGAAACATTGGGGAAGTGAATCTAATTTTAAGTTTTACAAAGATTGTATTGAAAATTCATTCTCTGATAATATATCTGTCCCGAAATTTTACTTAATGCTGGATAAGGATGAAATTATTGGATGCTATGCCTTGTTGACTAATGACATTATAAGTAGACAAGATTTAATACCATGGTTTGCTTGTCTTTATATTGAAGAAAACTACAGAAATCAAGGTTTAGCAGAAAGGTTATTAAAACACAGTCTTAATGAAACTCAAAAAAGAGGATTTGATACTTTATATCTTTCTACAGAATTAAATGATTTTTATGAAAAGAAAGGTTGGGAATATTATTCAAAAGGATATGGAGTTTTCGGAGATGAATTAAAAATATATTCAATAAAAACGAATTAAAAACTACAGCTAATAATAGCCGAGACTAATAACAAACTTTTCGACAATTCAACAAATGAAAAAAATCTCCTCCGTTGAAGAATACATTGAAGAAAACACTCATTTTTCAGAATAACTTTTGATGTTACTTTCTATGGTGCTAATGAACTCATTTAAACTTTTTGGATTGAAGCAATATTTGTATTGAAATAAATATTTACAAGGTTAACAACCAAGTGTGTTGTAACTTCTTAAATTTTTTTAGTTCACTTCTTAAAATTGGTAAGAAATCTTTACCATTACTGTTAGAGCGTTCTAATCTGTATGAATTTTTGTAAAGCATATTAGTAAGTCGCTTTAGCGAAGCAATGTGCTTGTACTTTTTGTCTGAAAAGCGTTCTAATTCTACATTTAAAATTTCTGGAACTAATGATACAGATTGTTGAACAATATCTCCCGAAAAATAAATATTAGAATCTTCTGAACCATCTTCTCTCAAACCAGATAAATCACCACTCATGTATATTGAAATATTTTGCGATAAGGCAAAAATCTCAACTGCTTTTTTATAAATCGGTAATTCCGATAGATTTGATGGGGTATTGTAAAGCATGAGTAATTTATTTAAGCAATTTATTTCAAAATTAACGACAAGATTCCAGATACTTCTTTTGATTTTAAAGTAAAATCGTATATTTACTTTAAATTTTAATGATTAATAGTTAAATTTCTTTAAATGAGTTTAGATAATCTTAATTGGAAGATTTTGAGGTGCTTACAGCAAAATGCGCGATTATCAAATGCCGAAATAGGGAGGCAAGTTGGTGTAAGTTCTCCAGCAGTTTCTGAGCGTATTAAAAAAATGGAAGACTTGGGTATTATAGAAGGTTATAAAGCCATCGTTTCTCCTTTAGATGTTGGTTATCAATTAAAAGCGATTATTACCTTACGTGCCTTTATGGGCAAATTAAAACCTTTTTTGGATAAAGTAAAAACATATGATGAGGTTGTTAATTGTTATCGAATTACAGGCGATGAAAATATTGTAATGGAAGTGGTTTTGAAAAACAACAAACATTTAGAGTCTTTCATCGATCAGCTAATTATTTATGGAGAAAGTAAAACACAAATTATACTATCGCGAGTTATTAAGCAAAAGGAATTAAAGCCAGTTAAATAAAATTCGTTTTTTACTTACTCCATTTCTTAATATATTCTCAAGCATTGTTATGTTTTTGAAACAATTAAATGAGAAAATATTATTACTATTTAGTTTTTCATATTATTTTCGTTTTGTTTAAGTAGCTTTATTCAATTAAATATATATACCCATCTTTCAATTCTAAAAACTAATGAAGATATCTATTTTATTCATATTTATTTCGATTACTATATTAAGTTGTGCAAAAGATAAACGGCCTTTAAAGGGTGAAACCGAATTTCAAAAAGCGCAGAATGCCAAATTTAAAGACGCTACAACATCACCTTTAAAAGATAAAGACAGAAAAAATTTTGAAGGCTTAGATTTTTTTAAGTTTGATTCTACTTATATAGTTAAAGCACTATTAAATAGAACACCTAACTCTGAATGGTTTAATATGAAAACAACTACCAGTAGAGTTTCAAAAGAGCGTGTTTATGGTGTTTTAACTTTTAAATTAAACGGAAACGAGCGTCAATTAAATATTTATCAAGGTGAAGATTTGCTAACCGAAGACGATTATGAAGATTATTTATTTCTACCTTTTTTAGATGAAACCAACGGACTTGAAAGTTATGGAGGTGGTCGCTACATTAATGTCAGAATTCCTGAAGGTGATACGATGATAATTGACTTTAATAAATCGTATAATCCATTTTGTGCGTATAATGATAAATATTCTTGCCCAATCGTACCTCGTGAAAATTATTTAAAAACTAGAATTGAGGCTGGGGTTAAAGGGTTTGCGAAGCATTAGCTGAATTTGCTAAATTCATCTTTTTACATCATACGTTAATCGAATTTAGCTGAAATTTTTCATGAAGTCAAGTTTTCACTTCACCAAATACATCCCAGCAAAAACTGCCAAAAACCCAATCACAAAACTAGCAATAGTATAAATAGCAAAGCTTGTAAAATCACCAGATTTTAAAAACACGTGGTTTTCATAAGCAAAAGTTGAAAAGGTTGTAAAACCGCCACAAAAACCAGTAGCTAAAAGTAAGGTTTGGTTTTGCGATAATGTATCGTTTTTTGCAGCAAAACCAAGTATTAATCCAATAAGTAAACTACCTAAAATATTAGTTACAAACGTACCGTAAGGAATTCCGTTTTCGGCATTGTTTAAATATTTTCCAATAATATAACGTAATACGCTACCAAAACCACCACCAAGAAAAACGAGTAGAATTTGCTTCATTTATTTTATGGCAATATAAATTTCGGTAATCCAATCTGCTGGGTTTGGGGTTAGCATGGGGTCTGAAATGTAGGTTTCTATAGTTGGACCAGTTTCAATCTGTTCTAAATTATTTTCTTTTATGTATTTATCAGCAGCTTCCCAAGCTTCTTTTAAGTTAGTGTAGTCACCTTTCAAAGTTGTTTTTACAGCCTTAAATGGTTGTAGTTGCCCTGTTAAAATAGCGCTATCTGTAGTAATTACTTTTTCAGTAGTTGGCACACCACACGAAAACATAACAGCATTATTTTCCATATCCCATTTATGGTAATTCGTAAAAGGCGCACCAGCCGTAGTTATATTATTTTTCATGACAAATTCACCAACTTTAGGCATCATTTCTGTTATTTTACTAGCCAATTCATCTATTTTGGATGAGGTTGTGTTGTATAAATAATAGCCACCACTGTGGTTAGTAACACCATTTACAGTTATATTATAAACTTTCATACTTGCTACTACTACACTGTCTAGTTTTTCCAAACCACGTTCGAAATCAGGTCCAATTTGTTTTTCCATACCTCCAGAAAACGCTGCAAAAGCCTTGAAGCCAAATGGTAAATCTTTTCCTGAAATCGTCCAAGTTGTTTTGGTAGTTCCATCATCATTTGTTTCAAACGTCCAATTTATTTCGGAAGGTGAAAAATCCGCAAATTGCATCTGTTGTTTAATAGATGTGTTAGAAACTGCTTCTAAAGTTTTCATAGTACCTGCACCGTCTTTATCAATCCAGCTATAAGACCCATCAACACCTTTGGTTTGTTCACTTAATGTAATTATAGTACTTGGTTCTTTTTCAACCCAAGGCGACCATGATTCCCAATTTTTATAATCAATAATATTATTGTAAACTACTGCAGAAGGCGCTTTAATTGTTCGAGTTCTTGTAACTTCAAACGAGTTTGGTTGCACTGCCACATAAATAGCAATGCCTATAACAGCAATTAATAAAAGGAATAAAATGTACTTAAACGCTTTCATTTTTAATGTTTTGAGAGATTATTTAAATCAAAGATAATCATTTTTAATTTTTGATTAGGAAATTATTACATTTGCTATGAACTCATTTAAACTTTTGGGATTGAAGCGAAAATTAGCCGTTTTGTGACCAGTTCAAGGCTTTTTTGAGTTGCATAGCATCGCTACGGAATGAAAAAAAAACAAAAAGTGGGTGCAAAAGGGCAGCTTTGTAGCCAATTAAAAAGTTTAAATGAGTTCTATAATAAAATTAGATATTCAATAAGTATATCTAAATAAATCAAGTTTATTTATAATTTAATAGCAAAAATCATCCACTTTCTAATAAAACAATAAAAACAAATTCAAAAAAATGAAACTAAAAATCATATTAAGTATTGCGCTTACAACAGTAGTTTTTCTATCATGCGGCAAAGAGAAATCTGATAAGATTTCTGACACTGAAAATTTAGAAGAAGTATCAGTTTTTAATCATAATGTTGAGCAGTTTGCAGACATTAAAGTATTGCGGTATCAAATTTCAGGCTGGGACCAATTAACTTTAAAAGAACAAAGTTTAGTATACTATTTAACGCAAGCTGGTTTAGCAGGACGCGATATTATGTGGGATCAAAACTACCGACATAATTTAAAAATTAGAAAAGCATTAGAAAACGTTTACACCAATTTTTCTGGTGATAAATCTTCAGATGATTGGAATGCTTTTGAAACGTACTTAAAACGGATTTGGTTTAGTAATGGTATTCATCATCATTACTCAAATGATAAATTAAAACCTGAATTTTCTTCAGATTATCTAAAAGAACTTTTAGCAGCAACAAACACCGTTTTAGAAGGTGAGGCCTTTGATGTGATTTTTAATGATGCCGATGCTAAAAAAGTAAATCAAGCGAAAGGAGTTGATAATGTAGCGCTTTCTGCTGTTAATTTTTATGGACCAAATGTTACGAATGCAGATGTTGAAAGTTTTTATAAAGCAAAAACATCTCCGAATCCTGAAAAACCATTATCATTCGGATTAAATTCTCAATTGGTAAAAGAAAATGGGGTTTTAAAAGAGCGTGTTTATAAATCTGGTGGACTTTATGGTTCAGCAATTGATGAAATTGTAAAATGGTTAGAGTTGGCAAAAGGGGTTGCTGAAAATGAAGCACAAGGTAATGCTCTCGGCTTATTAATTGATTATTATAAAACTGGCGATTTACAAACTTGGGATGATTATAATGTAGCTTGGACCGCTGCAACAGAAGGTAATATTGATTATATAAATGGTTTTATTGAAGTTTATAAAGATCCTTTAGGTTATAGAGGTGCTTATGAAAACATCGTTCAAATTAATGATTTTGATATGTCTCAAAAAATGAAAGTGTTATCAGATAACGCCCAATGGTTTGAAGATAACTCTACATTAATGGAAGCACATAAAAAAGATAGTGTAGTTGGTGTAACTTATAAAGTGGTAAGTGTTGCAGGTGAAGCTGGCGATGCATCGCCAAGTACACCAATTGGTGTTAATTTGCCTAATGCGAACTGGATTCGTGCCGCTGTTGGAAGTAAATCGGTGTCTTTAGGAAACATTACAAACGCATATAATAATGCTGGAAGCTCAGGGCGTTTAAAAGAATTTGTTCACGATGACGAAGAATTAAAATTAGAAGAAGAATTCGGGCAATTAGGTGATAAATTGCACACAGCTTTACATGAAGTTGTTGGACATGCTTCGGGGCAATTAAATCCGGGAGTTGGTGAGACTAAAGAAACCTTAAAAAATTATGCATCTACCTTAGAAGAAGGTCGTGCCGATTTGGTTGCTTTATATTATTTATATCACCCAAAACTTCAAGAGTTAGGTTTAGTTGAAGATTGGGAATCTATCGGGAAAGCGACTTATGATGGTTATATCCGAAATGGTTTAATGATGCAGTTAATTCGTTTAAATTTAGGGGATGATGTTGAAGAAGCTCATATGCGAAATAGACAATGGATATCTGCTTGGGCTTTTGAAAAAGGACAAAAAGATAACGTTATTGAAAAAGTGACCAGAGATGGAAAAACCTATTTTAATATTAATGATTATGAAAAATTACGCGAACTTTTTGGTGAATTATTGCGTGAAACACAACGTATAAAATCTGAAGGTGATTATGCAGCAGTAGAAGCTTTAGTTGAAGGTTATGGCGTAAAAGTAGACCAAGCAATTCATGCTGAAGTTTTAGAGCGCAACAAACAATTTACATCGGCACCTTATAGCGGTTTTGTAAATCCTGTTTTAGTAGCAGATAAAAATGAAGCGGGAGAAATTATTAGTGTAAAAGTGACACAGCCAGAAACATTTTCTGGTCAAATGTTAGATTATAGTAAGAAATATAATTTCTTACCAGAAGTAAACTAAAGCTTAAACATATTTAAATTTGTAAGAACAGATTCTTAATTCAAGGGTCTGTTCTTTTGTTTACACTAAAAGTCAGAAGAATTAAATTAACAACAATTAGCACACTTATAATTAATAGTATTTTCATGTTTGTTGAGTTTTTAGTTGTAATAGCTATTAAATAGATGCACACTTTTATAAAAGGTTGCGTCAAATTTTAACATTTATTTATAAAACAGTTTAGGTCTCATTTTACCTACCTATTTAAAAGAATATTTTAGGTAAAATTTTCATTTCCTACTTAAAACAAAAACTTAATAGCTGCAATAAATGCTATAAAACCAACAAAAGCGATTAATACCCAATAGCTACCTTTATAAAAACGTTTGTGAAGTTTTAAATCTCTACGATAAGTATAGCCAATGATAATAGAAAAGACGATAAAAAATATAATTCCGAAAATGATTTGACCTTTACTAAACATATAGTTATTTTTATGCAAATTTAAATAATAATGATGAGATTCCCATCTTCACGGGAATGACAAACTGATAATTTATGAAGAAGAAAATAGAAGC
>JBAQZZ010000080.1:0-3927 GCA_049791475.1 Flavobacteriaceae bacterium
GTTTTACGAGCTGTAAAAATGAAAGTAAAAATGATATTGCGAATGAAAATAAAAGCCTGAACTTAAGTGTAATGACGTATAACATCCGCTTGGATGTAGCATCAGATGGTGAAAACTCATGGGCTAACAGAAAAGATTTTTTAAGCACACAAGTACAGTTTTATAGTCCCGATATTATGGGTGTTCAAGAAGCTCGCTCTAATCAAATGACTGATTTGAAATCTGCTTTAAAAGATTATAAAACTATAGGTATTGGAAGAGACGGTGATGATAAAGGTGAATATTCAGCAATATTTTATAACGCAAAAAAAATAAGTGTAGAAAATGAAAACACCTTTTGGCTTTCTGAAACGCCAAATAAAGTTTCAATGGGTTGGGATGCTGCATACCCAAGAATTTGTACTTATGGGCTCTTTACTTTGCTTGAAAACAATAAAAAAATCTGGGTATTTAATACACATTTAGATCATGTTGGAAGTCAGGCGCAGTTGCAAGGCATCCAATTAATACTCAAAAAAATAGATATGTTAAACTCTAATGACTTCCCTATAATTCTTATGGGAGATTTTAATGTAGAACCAAATAGTGAATTAATTACTAACCTTAAACGGAATATGAACGATTCAAAGGAAAAAGCAAAACTTGTTTTTGGTTCTAATGGAACGTTTAATGGTTTTAATTTTGAAGAGCTTGTAACTAGAAGAATCGATTATATAATGCTTTCAAAATCTAACACCATTGAAGTTGAAAAATATGGTGTTTTGTCTAGCTCAATTGATTTAAAATATCCTTCAGATCACTTTCCTGTATTAATAGAATTACTTGTAAAATAGAACTATGCAAAAACAATTAGTAACCATTATTACATCATACAGCGTTATATTAATTTTTCTTTTAAGCTTATTAAATTGTGATAACCAAACAAATAATCATATTGACTTAAGTACGGCAGATCATATTGAAAAAAAAATAGATTCAGTTTTAGACTTAATGTATTTAAATGAAAAAATTGGTCAGTTAGTACAGTACAGTGGTAAATGGAATGCTACAGGACCATCATCTTCAAAGCATGACCAATATAAATTAGAAAAACTTAAAAAAGGAGAAGTTGGCTCCATGCTAAATGTTACTAGTGTAGCTTCAATTCGTGAAACTCAAAAAATTATCATGGAAAATTCAAGGTTAAAAATCCCATTGATTTTTGCTTATGATGTTATTCATGGTTACAAAACTATTTTTCCCATTCCGTTAGGAGAAACTGCGAGTTGGGATTTAAATATTATTGAAAAAACAGCAAGAATAGCAGCAAAAGAAGCAGCTGCATCTGGATTAAATTGGACGTTTGCACCAATGATGGATATTTCTAGAGATGCGCGTTGGGGAAGGGTTATGGAAGGTGCTGGAGAAGATCCTTATTTAAATTCTGTTGTTGGTGTTACTCGTATTAAAGGTTTTCAGGGTGACGATTTGTCAAATGAGTACACTATTGCAGCCTGTGCTAAACACTTTGCTGGTTATGGTTTTGGTGAAGCTGGACGTGATTATAATACCGTTAATATTGGCGAAAATGAGTTACATAATACCATTTTACCTCCTTTTAAAGCGGCAGCTGATGCTGGTGTAGCTACTTTTATGAATTCGTTTAATGACATTGATGGTATACCAGCAACAGGACATAAAGTATTGCAACGCGATATTTTAAAAGGCGAGTGGAATTGGAATGGATTAGTAGTTTCAGATTGGGGGTCTATTGGAGAAATGGTTGCACATGGCTATGCCGAAGATAAAAAAAATGCTGCTGAAATTGCCTTGAATGCCGGTAGTGATATGGATATGGAATCGTATGCTTACGAAGCTAGTTTGGAAAGCTTATTAAATGAAAAAAAGATAGATATTGACAAAATTGATGATGCAGTAAGACGTGTTTTACGTTTAAAATTTAAGCTAGGTCTATTTGATGATCCTTATAAATATTGCGATGAAGAAAGAGAAAAAAATGAGGTTTATACGAAAGAACATTTAGCTATAGCAAGAGATGTGGCTAAAAAATCAATAGTCTTATTAAAAAATGAAAACAAATTATTACCACTCTCAAAAAATGTTAAAAGTATAGCTGTTATAGGACCTTTAGCAGATGACAAGGATTCTCCAATTGGAAATTGGAGAGGTAAAGGTGAATATAATTCTGCCGTTTCGTTATTAGAAGGTGTTAAAAATGCAATTGGACAAAATACAGCAATATATTATGCCAAAGGAGTAGATTTAAACGTACCAACTTTGGAACCTGGAATGAATCAATTTTTATATCCTTTAAAATTTAATACAACAGATAAATCTAGAATTGAAGAAGCTGTTGAAATTGCAAAAAAATCTGATATAGTTTTATTAGCTATTGGCGAAAATGCTTATCAAACAGGTGAAGGTAGAAGTCAAACAAATATTGGTTTTTTAGGACTTCAAAACGAATTATTAGAAGCCGTTTATAAAGTGAATAAAAATATTGTAATTGTTTTAATGAATGGCAGACCCATGGACTTAAAGCGTGTATCAGAAATTGCACCTAGTATTTTAGAATGTTGGCATTTAGGCTCCGAATCTGGAAATGCTATCGCTGATGTTTTGTTTGGAGATTATAATCCTTCGGGAAAGTTACCTGTATCATTCCCGCACCATGTTGGTCAAGAACCTTTATATTATAATCAGAAAAATACTGGACGTCCATATAGCAGTAAACATGTAACCTTTTCAGGTTATAGAGATGCTCCTAAAGCGGCATTATATCCATTTGGTTTTGGGTTGAGTTATACCACTTTCAGTTATGAAAATTTAGTATTAGATAAAATAGAAATACCTAATAATGGAGAAATAAAAGTATCGGTAGATGTTAAAAACACAGGAAATATAGATGGTGAAGAGGTAGTTCAACTTTATATTCAAGATTTAGTTGGAAGCTTAGTAAGACCCGTAAAAGAGTTAAAAGATTTTAAAAAATTAATGCTAAAAGCAGGCGAAACTAAAACAATAACCTTTACTGTAAAAACCAAAACACTAGAGTTTTATACCGCTAAAAAAATATGGGAAGTAGAGCCTGGAAATTTTAATATTTGGGTAGGTGGAGATTCAACAGCAAAATTAAAAACAACATTTAGTGTAATTTAATGATGTTGCTAAACTCAGATTTTAAGTGAAGTAAGGTAAGGTTGTTCGGATCTTTTCGCCCGTACTGAAAAGCAAAAGCTTCTTGGAAACAAGAGGCTTTTTTATTTTATTAATTGTTAACAGTTGTTATTAACTTATTTTAGGTTTTAATAAGTCCTAATAAGCTAAAGATTATATATTTGCAAAATGGATGCCTTTTTAAAGAAAAAAACTCACAAAAAAACGCACTTCAAAACCATTAGAACTAAATAATCATAATTAAAAAATGAATAAAAAAATTGATCAGCAATCAGCAGATAATATACGTGCCTTAGCAGTAGCGATGGTTGAAAAAGCTAATTCAGGACATCCTGGAGGCCCAATGGGTGGAGCAGATTTTATGCACATTTTATATTCCGAGTTTTTTAATTATGACCCTTCAGATATGACTTGGCCCTTTAGAGATCGTTTCTTTATGGACGCTGGTCATTTATCAACTTTAATGTACGCGCAATATTCCCTTTTAGGAAACTATGCCAAAGATGATTTAGCAAACTTCAGACAATGGGGTTCAATAACTCCAGGACATCCAGAAGTTGATGCTAAAAGAGGCATAGAAAACACATCTGGCCCTTTAGGACAAGGGCATACTATGGGTGTAGGAGCAGCCATTGCAGCAAAGTTTTTAAAAGCACGTTTTGGTGATTGGATGAACCATAAAGTATATGGGTTTATTTCTGATGGAGGTATTCAAGAAGAAATCTCTCAAGGCGCAGGTAGAATTGCTGG
>JBAQZZ010000081.1:0-3905 GCA_049791475.1 Flavobacteriaceae bacterium
GAAGGCATTCGTTTTTTCTTAATAATTCCCAAACCATCATCAATCAATCGTCCAACTTCTGGTCTATTTTGTTTTACAATTTCCAAATGTTTTAAAATACTTTCGCAGAGTTTAGTTTCATTACCAATAAAAGCGAGTTCATAAAGTTCAATAGGCAATAACCAATCGTTAGGGTGTTTTTCAATAAGTTGTTCTAGAACTTTAGTTCTTGAAATGGTTCTGTTTTTATCATCGCGATAATCTCTAACTTGTTGATAAAAGGTTTCTAATTCTAATCGCTTTTCAGATTTTTTTATATGAATAGTTTGAGACGTTGTGGTGTGCGTAATCAAATCGAAGCTATTTAAATCTGCAGGTCCAGAAAACGCTGAAACACTGTTTTTTCCAACGGCCATATCGTAAATACCATATTCTGGTTTAAATAAAAGGATGCCGTTATGTGTTACAGTGCAATTTTTAAAACTAATTAAAATGATTTTTCCTTGAAGGTTTCGTTTACCGGTAATAATTTCTCCAGATACTTTAATACCACCTTCAAACTCTAAACTTACCTTCTGTTCTTCAAAAATATCGTAAGCAGCCAAATCACGCGGACTCATATCTTCAATAGCTAAATTGATTCCTTTTAATTTCCCGACAGGTGACCCAAAACCATCTAAATGATTTGCAGTTCCATGGCCTACTAATTCTTTTTCACGATATGACAAAGCCGTTTTTCCTATAGTTTGAATGTAAATTGGTTTTCCATTGTTTTCAATAACATTACTGAAAACCCCAGAAATTTGAAGTCCGGTACTCAATTCAATAGTGCCTAAAGCGTTAGAATTTATAAGTTTATTTATGCCAGAAAGACCGCCTTTTCGCAGTGACATAGTATTTGCAAACTCCTCTAAAATCAAACTTAAATGAGCGAAATTAGGTGTAACAAAAAGCTGTGGTTGCGGTTTAGTTATATCAAAATTTTTATAAGTAGCTTCAATGGTATAAGGCAATTTTTTAACCTCATCTGTCATACACCAAGCGCTTTCTCATATAGATGATAATAAACCTGCGCCATATATTTTTGGGTTTTCAATGGTGCCAATTAAGCCATATTCTACCGTCCACCAATGTAAATTTCTAATGAGTGCCATTTCACTGGGTTCACCCATGTGTTTTTGAAGTTCTTCAACTTTTCTTTCTGCGGAAGCGATATCATTTTCATCAGAATTTGCGGCTTCTTTAATAATTGATAAATGTCTAACGGCTTCATACAATTCGTAATCTTTAGCCGATGAAATGGCTTTACAACCAATTTCACCAAAGCGTCTTAAATATTCGGCATATTCGGGGTTCGCGATTATAGGCGCATGTCCTGCACCTTCATGTATAATATCTGGTGCGGGTGTGTATTCTATGTGTTCAAGCTGACGAATATCACTCGCAATAACCAACACGTTATACGCTTGAAATTCCATAAAGGCGTTGGGTGGAATAAAACCATCAACTGCCACAGCTGCCCAACCAATATCTTTTAAAATACGGTTCATGCCGTACATATTTGGGATGCTATCAATTAAAATTCCGGTTTGTTTTAAGCCTTCTAAATATGATTTATGAGCAACTTTTTTAAGAAAATCTACATTTTTACGCATTACGTAGCGCCAAACAGCTTGGTCTATTGCTGAATAATCATTATAATTTTGAGGTTTTATAAACTGTTTTAAATGCTTTGGTAAGCGATCTAAAATAGGATTGGATTGAATAGAATTATTCATTTTAGTTTAGCTATTTTTCTTTAGTAAAAATACAAATTCTTTATCAATAGTGTCCGATTAAAATTTTTAAAACAGCCTGAACAATAGATGAGATATGGGTTAAAGGATTTTATTAAGATGTGCCCCTAGCTTTTACAACAACTAAAAAAGAAAGGCTTTCTGAAATGACAAATCTGTTATTAATTGATTATCTGTTAGTTAAAATGTATCCATCCGAGCAACTACAGGTCTATATTTTCTTGAAAATGGTTAGGCAGTAGTTGTTCCAGTTTTTGGATATTCCAATCGGGTATATTTTCCAGTACGTATTGTAACCATTGCCTAGGGTTTATATCATTTGCCTTACAGCTACTAAAGAACGAATATAGCATTGCGCTGTTTTGCGCTGCATTGTGGGAACCTGCAAACAGATAGTTCTTTCTGCCAAGAGCGAGCGGTCTAATGGCGTTTTCAATAAGGTTGTTATCTAATTCTAATCGCGCATCCAGTGTTACTGCTTCTAGTTTATGGTATTGGTTTAGGTAATAGGCCATTGCTTTGCCAATAGCACTTTTGGGCAATACTTTAAGGTTTTCCTGTTCTATCCAAGTTTTGATTTGCTTGAGGCGCGGTGCTATTTCTTTTAGCCGAAGTTCTTGTTTGAGAACCAAGTCTTGTTTTGCCCGGGCTTTAATCTGTTTTTCATGGGCATATATTTGACCAAATAGCTCTAGGGCATGTTTTGCCCGCTTTGGATCATTATCCTGTGCGTCAAAAAATTTTCTTCTGGCATGTACCAGACACCCAACAAGGGTAATTCCCTTTTGAAGTCCAATAGTATCATAGACTATATATCCATCACATTGCAGGAAGCCCTGATAGTTTTCCAATATTTCTTTTGGGCCTGCCCTGCCTCTTCCTTTTCGGTAATTAAAAAGTACCAAATTGTGCAATGGACTACGATAGACCCATTGGTATCCCTGATGTGTGCTTTTGAATTTGTCTTTATCCAACACTTTTATTGGGCTCTCGTCTGCTTGGATATAATCGCTGGAGATGACTTTCTGCTTTAGTTTATTGTAGAGTGGTTCTAGTAGTATGCAGCAACTATTTACCCAGTCAGAAAAAGTGCTCTGGGAGGCATTCCAACCAAAATCGCGTCTGAACATTTGTATTTGGCGGTACAGGGGCAGATGATCTACGTATTTGCTTACCAATATGTGCGCTAAAAGTGAAGCTTCGGCAATAGACTTCTCTATGGGGCGACTTGGAAGCTCTCCTATTAGAACACCTTGCCCATCTGCTTTAGCATATTTGGGACGTATGGTACGACGTTTTACCAAACTGGCAGGCGTATAATCCAAGGTCTCACTTATTTCTTCGCCTATTTTGACCAAGCCCTCTACGTCTTGTTCTGGAGCAATGATAATTTCCCTTACAGGTAAACCTTCTGGAAGCTGGTTGCGACCTTGGTGCTTTGTTTTAGTTCTGGAATAAGTGATTTCTTCTTTCGCTGGTGTCTCTTGTGGTGCTTCTTCTGGGACATCAAATAAAGTGGGTTGTCCTGGGACAGGTAAAGAACTGGAAAAACGCTCGGACCTAAAGCCGTTTATAAGCTTCAATAACTGATTGAGCTGCTGTTTCAGGGCAATGTTTTCTTGCCTTTGTTGCCGGTTTTCTATTTGCAGCTCCTCTATTGTCACAGAATAAAAATACTAAAAAAAAGCAACAAAAACAAG
Source organism: Flavobacteriaceae bacterium (assembly GCA_049791475.1). Taxonomy (GTDB): domain Bacteria; phylum Bacteroidota; class Bacteroidia; order Flavobacteriales; family Flavobacteriaceae; genus CAXBID01. The sequence goes on from JBAQZZ010000081.1 coordinate 3,476, forward strand.
GGTTTCAAGAGGTTTTGTGCCTTTTTCTTTGAGATAGATTACCTATGGTAATTCCGTCAAAAAGCAGCACCAACTGCGGATAACTTAAAATCAAACTCTTTACAGAATCATCATAAATCGGAACTTCAAAAGTGCCTTTCTCCAAACGTTTATAGTACAATACAAAACCACCTGTACGCCATTGTAAAAGCTTCAGCTTATTGTGGAGCTTGTTTACAAAAATATAGACCGAACCATCCGATGGTGTAGTCAAAAGTTCTGTTTGTACAATGCCACAAAGACTATCAAAACTCTTACGCATATCTGTACAGGGTAAATATAACTCAAATCGCAAACTACTATCAAGACCTAACATAATATCTAATTTTGGAAAATACAAAACTAGGTATCTAATCAAATGGAATCAAGATGCTGTTGCTCGGATGCTTAC
>JBAQZZ010000082.1:0-25874 GCA_049791475.1 Flavobacteriaceae bacterium
GCCACAAAGACTATCAAAACTCTTACGCATATCTGTACAGGGTAAATATAACTCAAATCGCAAACTACTATCAAGACCTAACATAATATCTAATTTTGGAAAATACAAAACTAGGTATCTAATCAACTGGAATCAAGCTGCTGTTGCTCGGATGCTTACTATAAATTCAGAATAAACATATAATTTTATAACCTTTAAAGGACGCTAAAATTACTGGTTTTATTTGATTGATCTAGTAAAGCATCTCTTTACATCGCCTATTAAAAAGAATTAGCATTCCCCTTTCCACGATTCTCGCTTTCTGTATAGTTATCTTTGCATAAAATTATGTTATGTCAAAACTATTTTCTGATTTAGGGGTTAATGAAGCGCTAGAGCAAAGCTTAACCAATTTAAAAATTTCTATACCCACAGATATTCAAGAAAAGGTCATTCCCGTTATACTTAATCAAAAAGAAGATCTTGTTGCTTTAGCAAAGACAGGAACAGGTAAAACTGCTGCTTTTGGGTTGCCATTGTTACAGTTGATTGATACTGAAGACACAAATGTACAGGCAGTAATATTGACACCTACAAGAGAATTAGGACATCAAATTCACACCAATTTAATGTCTTTTGCTTCCCATAGCCCTGCGCTTTCAATTGCAGCATTATGCGGCGGTATTCCTATAAAACCTCAAATAGAACGTTTAACAACGGCGACACATATTGTGGTGGCAACACCAGGACGTTTAGTCGATTTAATAAAACGAGGTGCTATTAATATTAAAAACTTAAAGTATTTAGTCTTGGATGAAGCTGATGAAATGGTGCGTGCTTTAAAATCCGATTTAGACCTTATTATTAAAGATATTCCTAAATCTCGACGGACTTTACTATTCACAGCAACCATGCCTGGGGCCATAAAACAATTGGTTCAAAATTACATGTCGAAACATGTTATTCAGATAGAAGCAGATATGTCTACCGTTGGTCATCAAGGTATTGATCATCAATATGTAGTTGTAGAACCTATTGAAAAACTAGAGGTTTTGCTTCATTTCTTAAATACTAAAGAAGGCGAAAGAGGCATTATCTTTTGTAAAACCAAAGCGGCAGTTAATAAATTAGCAAAAAAATTAGCCATTAATAAATTTTCATCTGGAGCTATTCATGGTAGCTTATCTCAAGGTATTCGAGACCGTATTATGGGACAATTTAGAGAAGGCTATATCGATATTTTAGTGGCTACCGATTTAGCAGCACGAGGTATCGACGTTAAAGAGATATCGTATGTGGTTAATTATCATTTACCAGACACTTATGATACTTATGTACATAGAAGTGGACGTACAGCAAGAGCAGGAGCAAATGGGCTTTCGTTAAGCATTATACAAAAGGAAGAGATTGAAGATATTCCTGAATTTGAAAATGAATTAGGCATTACTTTTAATGAATTGAAAAAAGCAGATGCACAGAGCATCGATGAAAACAATGGCTTAATATGGGCTAAAAAAATATTTAAAACCAAGCCAAATCGGGAGGTGTCAGAAGCTTTTAAAGCTAAGATAAAAACGATATTTCATCATTTAACAAAAGAGGAGCTAGTCGATAAAATATTAGCAAATTACTTGGCACAATCTGGTATGGCGACTCCAAAACCAGAGGATTCTAAAAAGAAATAATACCCGTTATGCATTTTGCTAATTAGGTGTTATCAATTGTCAGTTCGAGTGATTCCGATTATTTTATCGGGATCGTATCGAGAACAGGTTTAAAGCTAAAAGCTTGATTCTCGATACAAATTTTACTCAAAAATATGAGTAAAATTCACTCGAATTGACAAGCAAAATATACAACGCGTTAAAAAGAAATAGTTATTATGGCAAATAGTATTAAAAATCAGCAGGATATTTTAACAAAATTAAATATTAATGCTTTAAATCCCATGCAAGAGGAAGCTGTTTCCGTCATTGAAACAACCACTAATACCATCATATTGTCGCCGACGGGAACTGGAAAAACATTGGCTTTTTTATTACCACTATTAAAAACCTTAAACCCAGAATCTAAAGCCATTCAAGCATTAATACTTGTGCCGTCAAGAGAATTAGCTATTCAAATAGAACAAGTCATTCGGTCTATGGGTTCTGGTTATAAAGTAAATGCGGTTTATGGCGGTAGACCCATGTCTAAAGACAAAATTGAAATTAAACATAACCCTGCTATTTTAATAGGAACACCAGGTAGAATATTAGATCATTTTGATAGCGACAGATTTTCTAAAGCAAGTATAAAAACGCTTATTTTAGATGAATTCGACAAGTCTTTAGAAGATGGTTTTGAGGAAGAAATGAAAGGTATTATCATGCAATTACCTAGTATAAATAAGCGTATATTAACATCTGCCACTCAAGCAGTTAAAGTCCCTGGTTTTGTAAGATTAGATAAGCCAACTATCATAAACTATTTAAAAGAAAAAAAAGGATCAAAATTAACTATTAAAACAGTGGTGTCTCCAGATAAAAACAAATTGAAAACGTTGTTGCAATTGGTACAGCATATTGGCAATGAACCTGGAATTATTTTCTGTAATTTAAGAGATAGTATTAATGAAGTCAGTCGTTTTTTAAAGCGAAATAAAATTAGTCATGCATGTTTTTCTGGAGGCATGGAACAAAAAAATAGAGAACGTGCTTTAATTAAATTTAGAAACGGCACGAGCCAAGTATTAATTGCTACCGATTTAGCTGCAAGAGGTATAGACATTCCAGAAATGAATTATATTATTCATTATGAATTACCCCGACATGAAGAAGAATTTATTCATAGAAATGGAAGAACAGCTAGAGTTAATGCAAAAGGAACTGCTTATGTCTTGAAATGGGAAAGCCAATTATTGCCAGAATTTATTCAAAATGTAAAAGGGATAAATATTTCTAAGAAAGCACCCCATAAACCACAATTCTGGGAAACCTTATTTATTTCTGGCGGACGAAAAGATAAAATTTCCAAAGGCGATATCGCAGGATTATTTTTTAAACAAGGCGGTATTAATAAAGATCAGTTAGGAACTATAGAACTAAAACCTGATTGTGCATTTGTTGCCATTCCGCTTACGCTCGCTAATGAATTAGTAGAAAAGTTAAACAATACCCGATTAAAAAAGAAAAAAGTGCGAGTTACCATTTTATAAAGTTGTTTTTTTCTAAAATCAAAGTACTGAATATATTAATTTTATAATATATAATTTTAAGTACGTGACAAAAATTTGAACATAAATTTTAAGTTATTAATTGTCAACAGGTTAATAATCTCGGTGTTTTCAGACCTGACAGGTTTTAAAAACCTGTCAGGTCTCTATTTCATTGGGATTTTTATTCATATTGATGATTAGCCTATTTTTTATGTCATGTACTGATAATATAATTACTTAAAATCTTAACACCATGGCTTTTTATTCTGTTTTAGACGTAACACCAACCACCGATGCTTGGATTCCAGCATATGTGCCAGTAGCAACAAAACTTGTTGCAAAACATGGAGGCAAATATTTATCAAGAACGGCTACTCACGAATGTTTAGAAGGCTCTAGTGATCCTGTAGGACTAAGAGTTATTGTTGAATGGCCATCAAAAAGTGCTGCAGAAGCTTTTATGAATGATCCTGAATATGCATCACATTTAAAAGCACGTACAGAAGGTTCTGTTAGTAACCATTTCCTAATTGCAGGTAATGATGATTTAGCTGGCTAAATTTAATCATTAACGGTAATTGGTTTCAACTTAACAACACCAAAAGCATTCAATACTCTTATAATCAAGTAGGTGGTATCAATCTCATACCATTTCACCCCAAAATTAGGGCTACTAACAAACTAATGATTATTATGATAGCCTTCGTCCATCATTAAGAAATCAAAACGGAACAGGGTTTTACTTGTGTTTTTTATCTTGAAATTCATACAACCATAAATATGCCCAAACCAGTTATAGGCACTTAAATAACTTGAGCCTTGAAAAATCCAAGTCAATTTAAAAGTAATACGCTCCATGGTTTTCGACATGGTAAATGCCTGATGTGCAGCATAACGATGTAAAAGAAAGACTGAAAAAATAAGCCTCCATACCAAAGCACTAAAACGAAAAGAATGATAACCATAATTTTTTTTACAAATGTAATTTGTAGTTTCGAGCGAAACAATGAACCCAAATCAATAAATTGGTATTATAAACGCCTGCTAATCCTGCTTAAAGCCTGTGCGGTAACACCAATATTAGAACTAATGTATTTCAACGGAATAACTTTTAATAGCTCTGGACGCTTTTTAAACAATTTCATGTAGCGTTCCTCGGCAGTAAGATTCAATAAGTTTTGTTCGCGCTTAGATTTCAACAAAAAGAGTCGTTCTGCTGTTAATTTTAACAAAAAAAATCCATTAAAAAATCATTTTTTTTCTCAACCCACCAACTCGTTCAAAAATTTAAAAATTCTCAATCTATGATTTTATGACGTATCAAGAAAAAAAGATAATAAAACATAAAAATGTGTCTTGTTATCTATGAATACTGTGAATGAAAACGCATTAGACTTTATGAAGTTAGTGGTTAATAAAGCGCAAATTAAAGTTTCCAAACATGAACGCGGGAGAGAAGCAGTTAATTTTATTGTCAAGACTCATAATGGCACTACTTATTGCTTATGTAATAATAGTTTCTTTTTGCAAATTACGTATATTAGAGAGCAAAATAATATCCACAAACTTGAAATTTTTGAAGCTTTTTATTGTTATTTTTTTTTCTTTATCTGTATCAATAAGTAATGCGCAAATTATCTCTGAAGATGAAGCTTATCAATTGCATAAGGCACACTCCGATTCTATGAAGCTTGCTTTTAACGAACAAAAATTTGATAAATTTCTATCCCATTATTTTCAACAACTAGATTTAATTCCATTAATTAAGAGTAAAGACACCTACTTATTTGAATATTATATGAGTTCTGGCTATACCTTTAAATCACTAGGTTTACTAAAAGAATCCGTGAAATCTTATAAAGACTTTTTAAATTATTACCATAGTAAAGCACCTGAACTTAGTACGTATGACAAGAAGCAAAAAATAGGCACCGTTTCTTATGCATATAGCTCTCTGGGAAACCTTTATTCAAAACTATCATATTTAGATAGCGCGGTAATTCAATATAAAAACAATATAAAGTTTACGAAAGTTGATAAAACAGTATTTTATCCTTCTGCCATAAATAATTATGGCCTTTTTTTCTATCTAACAAAAAAGGATATAGATAGTGCACTTATTTATTTTAATAAAGCTTATGACATAACAAGGAAAGCTTTTCCCAATCATCATTTAAATGGTAGTATAAGAGATAATATTGCCGATATATACATTGAAAAAAATAAGCTAATAGAAGCCAAAAAGCGGTATCGTGAGAATTTTGATTTTTATGAACAGACTTTATATCCGTATAATAAGGGCAATTCCGTTGGGATTGAAAATCCTTTAGAGTTAGATGTACCTCGTTTAATTAGTGCTGGTTTACAATTTATTACAACGAGTTTAAGGTTAGGGCATTTAAACGATGCGGAAGATGTTTTTTATAGGCTTGAAGTTATTGTAAAAGAGTTTGGTAACAAAATTGATGTTTTCCCGGATGCCAAGATTGAATATATGAAGGCAGAAGAGTTATTAAGAATTAACCAACAAAATATAGAAAAGGCATATCAGGTTTCGAAGGAATTAAAGCGCTTTTCCGATAGCATGAACCAGCGGGTTTCGGAGAGACAAAATACTATGAACCATGCCATCAATGGACTTTCTTTAGAACGATTTAGGAAAGTTTACGAACTAGAAAAGATTAAAAAAGAAATTGAAATTAGGAATCAGAAACTAAAATTATGGATTATGGCCATAACAGCAATATCATTAATTGGATTTTTAATAGCTTTATATTTACGAAAACGTGGGCATATAATTATTGCCAAAAACAACCAATTAATAGCGGAGCAAGATTTAGAACTTGCCTTTCTAAAAAATAAACAGTTATATTCAGAAATTGATTCTAAGCAAAGAGATTTATCAGATTTTGCTATCAATTTATCTCAAAGCCAAGAATGGGCTAAAGAATTGTCGAAAAAGCTCAGCATTTTAAAGCAAACCACAGGACGTGCGCGTAAAAAAAAGTTTGACGATTTTGAACAAGAACTTCATAATAAAATTTCCTTCGATAACAATACTAAGGAGTTTTACAAAAAAGTAGATGAGTTGAGTGATTCATTTTATAAAAATTTGAAGGAGACCTTTCCAGAATTATCGAAAACAGATGTGAGATTATGCTCATTAATTCGCCTAAAAATAGATAGTCATGAAATTGCGACGCTTCAAAACATCACATTGTCTTCATTAAATACAAGCAGGTACCGTCTCAGAAAGAAACTAAATTTGTCTGAAGCGGATAATTTGGACGATTTTATCCAAAGTTTATAATCACATAAAAAATACTGTATATTATACATTTTACATGAGTCAAAGTATAACTGTCTATTGTTTGTCTATTGGTCAAATTGCGTGTTTTCAACTTTTTATAACTAGTTTAGTGAAACATTAAAAAGAACAAATCGTAATTTATATTTACGAGTTAATTTCCCTAAAATAATTAATAGCCTGTTTTTACTAATTAAATAACTTAATATTTCTAAACATGAAAAAGTTTCTTTTTGGTTTATTTATTTTAGGGCTAACCAACCTAACATTTTCTCAACAATTAGCAGTTTTAACTTCTAATTCTGATGCACCCGTAAAACGAAGTAAAACAGTTAAAAACTCTGATTTTATTTCGGCATTTGCTAAAGAAGATATGCCTTCTCGCATTCAAAAATTTCAAAAAATTACAGCTAATTATGACGTTACGTCTAAACCAATTTTTGAGGCCAGTGATCCTTCAACTTATGAGGTCGTTTTTAAAGAAGGCAGTAATAAGATTGTAACAGTTTACAATCAGGAAGGAAATATACTAAGTAGCGAGGGTGAATTTGAGAATATCAGATTGCCATACGCAATCAGTAAAGATCTATCGAAAAAATATCCAGGATGGGAATTCAATAAAATTCATTGTTCCATTAATTATTCAGAAAATGGTACAACTAATATCACTTATAAAGTGCGGTTAAAAAATGGAAGCAATAAGAAAACCGTTAAAATAAATACGACTGATTATAGTATGTAAGTCATAAGCTAACATCAAATAATAGATGATGATACACGTTATGTGTGTAGCAGCAGATAGATTAATGGTAAAATCTATCTGCTATTTTATTATCATTCTAAAAAATAGTTGAATATTAAAATTGAAATTGAAGCCTGTTCTATATCCTTCTATTTCTAAATATAACAAGTGTATAGATTATTTAAAACAGATTATCCGGTGGATGTTTAGTTTTAAATACAAAACGAAGTTTATCAGTTGCTAGAGTTTTATCCTCTTTATCGCAAGTTCACTAGAACGCCAAAAAAAATTACAACGACATTTTCTCGAATACGAGAATTTCAATGACATTTAAAAGCTAGCATTTTTTTGGTGCTGGCAAAGCGGTTGGAAATTGTGTTTAAAAAGCAATCTAGTACATTGACATGCGGCTATTTTACATAACGACTAATTATAGATACATAATATTTTAAATAAACGCTGCGAAGCAAACCGCTTATTGTTTAATGACCCAAGTTCCAATTATTGTGATGGAATACAATGACTCTGGGATATTTTACACTATTCAAATAAAAAGCATCCGGTGGATGGTTTTATTTGGATACCATTAATAAAGACCTAACTAATAGATTCTATTTGTTTTAATTGTGAATCAGCCACTGGCTAGTCCATAATTAAAAATGTACTATAATTGTACCGCGTTATGCAACTTGAGCTTTGGTTAAAAGCAGGGCAGAGCGTTTAGAAAAGGTCTGGTAGACCTTTTTAGTGAATGAGCCAGCTGGCGCTTTGGCAAACTATGGTTTCTTAAAAAAAATTATTCTAAAAAGTTTCTTCTGCAATGTTAATGAAACCGAGTTTACGAGGTTCATGAGTTCCTCTAAAACAATATAAACCTTGCGAATAAACACTTTTTATGCAACGAGCTTGTGCTGAGCGAAGTCGAAGCATAGGAGGGAAGCATAATGTGTGTGTAATGGGGAAAACTATATAGTTATATCTCCTCGTTATCTGATATAATGGAATTTATGCTCTATAATTTAATTTATAATGGAAAATAATTGTATTTAGTTGCTTTTCTGATGATTATATGGAAAATATTCATTTTAAATATCATCGTTATAATGGAAATTATTCTCTAAATAATACTTTATAATGGAAAATAAAATGTATTTTTGAATAGCAAAGCATTTTAAATGGAAAATATTCTACCAATTCATCTTCAAGAAGTTGTTTTTTCTTCAAGTGACAAAAATTTAAGTAAACAAATATCTAAATTAGAAAAAGCAGGAGAAATCAGAAAAATTGCTCCAAGAATATACACATCAAACTTAATTGATGAGCCAGAAGTAATAATAACTAAAAATATTTTTACAATACTTGGTAAATTATATCCGAATTCTGTATTAAGCCATAGATCAGCTTTAGAATTTGCACCAACAAGCGCTGGTCATATTTTCGTTACATATACATATACAAAAAAAATTAAACTACCTGGAATTACAATCCGTTTTATGGAAGGAAATGGTCCAATTGAAGGTGATAATCTTTTCTCTGGAGAACTATTTGTTTCACAACAAGAAAGAGCATTTCTTGAAAATTTACAAGTTTCTAGGCAACCAAGACCTGAATCCAAAACACTAACATTACCTGAAATTGAAGCTAAATTAGAGCAAATAGTACGCGTAAATGGTGAGGATGGAATAAATAAAGTTAGAGATAATGCAAGAGTAATTGCAGAAAGATTGGGAATGCAAAGCGAATACGCTAAATTAAATAGACTAATTAGTGCTTTGTTGAGCACAAAACCCTCAAAAATATTAAGTTCACCAATAGCTATGGCAAGGGCTTTTGGAAATCCTTATGATCCAGCTAGAATATCATTATTTGAAACATTGTTCCAGCATCTTAAACAAAATGAATTTGGTAATTTTCCGGAAATAAATACAGACAAAACAGCATTCAAAAATTTTGCATTTTTTGAAGCCTATTTTTCAAATTATATTGAAGGAACAGTTTTCGAATTAGAAGAAGCGAAAAGTATTATTAAAACAGAAACTCCAATTGCTAATAGAGAGGAAGATTCCCATGATGTTTTAGGGACATATAGAATCGTTAGTAATTTAAAAGAGATGAATAAAACTCCTGCAACACATGATGAACTTTTAAAAATACTGCAATATAGACATCACATGCTGTTAGAAGCTAGAAAATCAAAAAAACCAGGTCAATTTAAAGATAAAAACAATAAAGCAGGCGACACTCATTTTGTTGATTTTAATTTGGTAAGAGGCACTCTTATTAAGGGATTTGATTATTATAGGGCATTAAATAACCCTTTTGCGAAAGCTGCATATATAATGTTTATGATTAGCGAGATTCACCCATTTCTAGATGGGAACGGAAGAATAGCAAGAGTAATGATGAATGCGGAACTTGTAAAAGAAAAGCAAACTAAAATAATTATACCAACAGTATATCGTGATGATTATTTAGGTGCATTAAATCGTTTAACAAAACAGAAAGATCCAGTTATATACGTAAAGATGTTGCAAAGAGCCCAAGAATTCAGTTCTACTATAAAAGCAAATGATATGAACGAAGCAGAAATACATTTAGAGGCATGCAATGCATTTAAAGAGCATGATAAAGCAATTCTAAAAATTATTAAATAAGATTGAAATGGTTTGAGGGTGTTATTAAATTATCTAATAAGTTTAATCGCTGAGAATCGTTTAAAAAATATAATCTTGATGATTGTACAGAATATTCAAGTTAACGAGAAGCTCTATTTTACATAATATGGATTATTTTCATCAGTTACAACTCCTAATGTTGGATTAGATATTGTGTATTTATAAGTTTACATTCAAAGGAGACTTTTGTCATAGAAAGTATATACGAATGGAGCCTAAATTCATCGAAAAATCATGTATCTTTAAGCTAAAATTATATTCGATCTATGAAGAGTCTCCCACTTATGTTCTCCCTGCTTGTCTTACTATTCTTTGGTTGCAATGAGGTTAATCCGAAGGGCGAAAAAGAGGTGCGTAAGTTTGTAAAACAATGGAATGATGCCCATACAAAAATAAAGTCACTTTACCTTGAAAGTTACTATATGGATGTAGTGACCTATTACGGAAAAGAGCGCACCAGAAACCAAGTGCAGCAAGATAAGAATTTGCTGTTTCAACAATTTCCAGACTATACACAGCGTATTTTAAATGACCAACTTGTAATAACGAAAGAGGCAGGAAGCTATTTAGTGACCTTCACAAAACACGTCAATTACAATGGAATAGAAGCAGACTACACCTCGTATCTTTCTGTGATAGCGAAAAACAGTGATTTCAAAATACTAAGAGAAGGTGTTGCTACAAATACTGAAGATCTTGATGCTCCCATTTTCCCCAGTTCCCGCGAAAGTAATGCCATCATATCTAATAACAGACAACTGTTTGGCGATTTTAATGGCGACGGTCTATCAGACTATGCTTCTGTGATCTCTCCAGAAATACGCTCCACTACAACGGATCCTAAAAAGAGTGCTGAAGTACAATGCAAAGGAGGATGTAACAGCATCATCAGTTTTAGTAATAAGGATCTAAAAACCATCACTATTGCTGGTGCTTATAAATCACAATTAGAAAACCTTAAAGATCTTAACAGTGATGGCGCAGACGAGATTGGTTTTTGGGATATAAAACCCACCTCCAAAAGCCTCTATATTTTTAATGCGTTAAATGGTACTTTACTTAGTGAACCTATTATGATTAATACCTCTGTCCATAAAAACCTTAATCTTATAGATGTTTTTAAAAAAACAGGCCCTAATAAAATTACTGTATCATACAGCTCACAAGTCAATGGGAAGTGGATCCTAAAGAGTGAAGTGATTACTTTGGACTAATACCATTTTAACCATAATATATGGCATATAATCTGTTTCTTTTTCGCCCATACACTTCGAGATAAAATTTAACCGTAGCTATTGCTATGCTTAAATTTTATTATAATTGTATTGAAAATTGTAAAAACTATAAATATGAAATTATTAGGAATAAGCTCAAGAATTAATCATTTAGAATACGGTAAAGGAGTTGTTACTAATGTAACCTCCCAACATTATTGGGTGACTTTTATTGAAAACGGATTGGAAACAATTGATTTAGATAGTGATTTTGAAGTTATTGAAGCCGCCGATGGCGATGTAGATGCCGTAAGCTTTTTTGAAGTTGAAAGTAGTTTAGTGAAAATATTAAAAAAGTGGAGTGATGCAAGCGAAATTGTTCCTATTGCCGAAAAGTATAAAGGTGGAAAACTCATATTAGAACCAGCTGATGCGTCTATGAAACCATACGAGTTGCCAATTGACACCTTTTTTCATAAAATAACTATGGTTAGAGACCGATTGCGTGTTATGGAACAGCGCATTAACGCTAGTAATTTAGATGAACAAGGAAAAATTGATTTACAACAATATATTACAAGAATTTACGGCAGTTTAACCAGTTTTAATATACTATTTAAATCGGATAGCCACAAATTTGTGGGGCAGAAGGACAAGTAATTATTTTGTCCCTTCAATCGCCTCAATCTCCAAACCAATAACCAATAATTTATGGAATGTTGGTAATTGCGCACCAGTTTCTGTCTTTGTCCAATCGCTCCAAGAGGCTTCTAAACCATCAATTGGTAAAATAGATGTCCACATTTTGAACGCTTTAGGTTTTTTTGAGTCGTCTAATAGCCATAAATAAGAATCTCCAGGAGTAGAGCCGCCAGTGGTGTAAGTTACTAAAAGGGCATCATCATTAATATCTGTTTTTACTAATCGGCGTTCTACGCCTTTATCAAAAACCTTATAAGGTGCAACTAGCCAAAAGGAATCGTTATTAAAATAGTTTAGCGCTTTTTCAATAAGTTCATGAGCTAGTTCGCTTTCAATAATAAAACCATGTATATAAACTTTACTATTTGAAATAGTATTTAAATCAAGATGCACTTTGTATTCTTTCCAATAGACTTCACAAGTATTTTGATGTTTTTTCCATACATAATGATGCCTTTTTTTAAAAGTCCATTCAATTACATTGGTGTTTTTATAAGCTTCATAATTTAATGCTTCTAGCATATTATAAGCTAAGGCATCAGCTTGTTCACCTTCAATACCTATTGGTAAATCTTCATTGTATTTAAAATAGAGAAAGCCAAAAAACAAGAGACTTGGTAGCGTCAAAAAAATGATGATGCCAGTTGCTATTTTTAAAACTTTTTTTGGTTTAACTGCCATAAAAAGGCTTTTAGTTTTGGGTTAGTTGGCAGCTAAAATATTAAATATGATTGATTTACATATGCTAAATCATTAAAAACCGACCGCTGTATCATCTCCTCGATAATCGGCACCACCCTCTAACCTTTTATCATTTAAAACAAGTATTCCATCGACCTTACCAATTACAGGCGAGTCTTTTTCATTGATAATATAACCCAATTTTTCTAGTTCATTTATGGTATTTCTATCAAATGAATTAGGTTCCATCATAATCACATCGGGTAACCACTGATGATGAAAACGAGGTGCATCTACAGCTTCTTGTATGGTCATGTTGTATTCATGCACATTTAAAATAGTTTGCAATACCGAAGTTATAATGGTGGAGCCGCCAGGTGTACCTACAGACATAAATAATTCGCCATTTTTTTCAACAATAGTTGGTGTCATAGAACTTAACATGCGTTTCTCGGGTAAAATGCTGTTTGATTCGCCACCAGTAACACCAAACATATTTGGAACTCCCGGTTTGCTACTAAAATCGTCCATTTCATTATTTAAGAAGAATCCTAATTCAGAACAGTATAGTTTCGATCCGTAAGCACCATTTATTGTTGTTGTAACAGATACGGAGTTTCCAAATTGGTCAATAATAGAATAATGTGTGGTTTCATCACTTTCAATAACTTGCACATTACCGTAGGATAGATCGCTGGATTTTGTAGCTTTTTTAAATGAAAAAGAACGCATTCTATTGCTTAAATACTTCTCGCTTATTAGATCTTGTACAGGGATATTCACAAAATCTGGATCACCTAAATAAAAACTTCTGTCTGCATATGCACGACGTTCTGCCTCGGTAATAACTTGGATGGCTTTTACAGAGTTATGCCCAAATTTATCTAAATCATAGGATTCAATCATTTTCATAATTTGAGCCAAACAAATACCTCCGCTTGATGGTGGTGACATAGATATAATGTTTAAATCATCGTATTTAAAAGTTACTGGTTTACGCCATTTTACTTCGTATTTTGCTAAATCTTCTTCTGTTATAATGCCGTCATTATCTTGAACAAATTTTGCTAATTTTTTGGCAGTTTCACCTTTGTAAAACTCATCTCTACCATAAGTCATAATCCGAGTTAAGGTTTCAGCTAAAGCAATATATTTAATAGTGTCATTAACTTTCCACGGTTTATCAAAAATGATAGAATCTTTATTAGCTTTAGGAAAAAATGGTTGATAATGTTTAATTCGTTGCTCTTGCTTTTTAGTAACTACAACACCTCGATAAGCTAAGTTAATTGATGGTTGAATAATGTCTTCAATAGGCAAGCTTCCTAGTTTTTCATGTACTGCAAAAACACCAGCTACTGAACCTGGAACACCAACAGCCATAGCACCTAACGTACTTTTTCCGGGAATAACGTTACCATCTTCATCTAAATACATGTTTTTTGTTGCTAGTAATGGTGCTTTTTCTCTAAAATCTAACCCACCAATTTCACCATTATTTTTTCTATATACCATAAAACCGCCTCCACCAATATTGCCTGCGTAAGGATAGGCTACTGCTAAGGCCAATTGTGTTGCTGCCATGGCATCAAAAGCATTGCCTCCTTTTTTTAATATATCGCTTCCAATTTGAGATGCTTCTGCTCGTGCAGAAACCACCATAGCTTTTTCAGCTATTAAGCCTCGTTTTTGAGTTTTAACTACTTCTTTACATGATGTAAAAAGAAATACCAAAATAAATAAATACTTAAAATAAGTCATATAATAGTGTTGTTAAGTTCTTTTAATTTTTCTTTAGAAGATGCCACTAATTCATCAAAAAATAGGGTAAACTCGTTCTCAAATTCTTCATAAAATTCTTCGAGTTCATTCACCGCTTTATCCATACCAGATATGTTTTTGGTTCGTCTATTCATACCAGCTAAAACGCGTGAAATACCATCAATTGAAGCATAACTTAATAGCCAATTATCGGCTAACATATACGGCATCATTTTCTGAATTCGTAACGGTAAGATCTCATAATGTGTTTCTAACGAGTCGTAAAATGAGTTTATATAATTTTCCAAATTGATATCTGAATATTTTTTCCAGTTTTTAGCCAAAAAATGATCGTAAAGAATATCAACTATAACCCCAGAATAGTGCCCGTAGTTTTTGTGCAAGCGTTTTGTGCTTTTTCTAACGGTTTTATGTGCATCGGTGAACGTATCAATATGTCTGTGCAATAAAACACCAATTTGAACCTCTCTTTTGCGCTTTTTATAATTTTTTCCTTTTATACCATCGGCAATAAAATTTCCAATAGTTACTAAATCATTGTCACCAGAAAGATAAATGTGGGCTAAGTAATTCATTTGTGAAATTTACGAATTACGATTTAAGAAATGCCACTTGTAATTGTATATTTGTTTTTTAATCAGAAAAAAAAGTATGACACTTATAAAATCAATTTCAGGAATTAGAGGAACTATTGGCGGACAAGTTGGCGAAAACCTAACACCCATTGATGCTGTTAAATTCGCTTCGGCTTATGGCGTATGGTTAAAACAACAACGCGAAAAAGAAAACTACAAAGTGGTAGTTGGACGAGATGCGCGTATTTCTGGAAAAATGATGCAAAACTTGGTAATGAATACACTTATTGGTTTAGGAATTGATGTGGTTGATGTTGGTTTATCTACCACACCAACTGTTGAAGTTGCTACTACTTTAGAGCATGCCGATGGCGGTATTATTTTAACAGCGAGCCATAACCCTAAACAGTGGAATGCTTTAAAACTTTTAAACGAAAAGGGTGAGTTTTTAGATGCCGTTGAGGGTGCTAAAATTTTAGAAATAGCCGAAAGCGACACTATGACTTTCGCCGATGTGGATAGCTTAGGAAAAATAACAAAGAACAAGGCCTATATAGATTTACATATTATTGAAGTTTTAGATTTAGACTTGGTTAACGTTAAAGCGATAGAAAACGCAAAATTTAGAGTAGTTGTTGATGGTGTTAACTCCACAGGTGGAATCGCAATTCCTTTACTTTTAGAGCGTTTAGGTGTTGATGTTATTAAATTATATTGCGAACCAAATGGGCATTTTCCGCATAATCCAGAACCTTTAAAAGAACATTTAGGAGATTTATCTGAAGCTGTGAAAAAGCACAAAGCAGATTTTGGAATTGTAGTAGACCCAGATGTAGACCGTTTAGCTTTCATGGATGAAAACGGTGATATGTTTGGTGAAGAATATACGTTGGTAGCCTGCGCAGATTATGTGTTAAGTATAACACCTGGGAATACAGTAAGCAATATGAGCTCAACAAGAGCATTACGCGACGTTACTGAAAAGCACGGTGGAACGTATGAAGCTAGTGCAGTTGGTGAAGTGAATGTGGTTAAGTTGATGAAAAAGAACAAGGTTGTTATTGGTGGCGAAGGTAACGGTGGTATTATTTATCCGAAAGCGCATTACGGACGTGACGCTTTAGTTGGAGTTGCTTTATTTTTAAGTTTACTGGCCGATAAAAATATCAGTGTTAGTCAACTTAGAAAAACATACCCGAATTACTTTATGAGTAAAAAGAAGATTGAATTAACGCCTGGTTTAGATGTTGATGGGATTTTAGAAGCGATGGAAAACCGTTACCAAAACGAGCAATTAACCACTATTGATGGTGTTAAAATTGATTTTGCTGAAAGTTGGGTGCATTTACGTAAAAGTAATACCGAGCCTATTATTAGAATATATACCGAAGCAAAATCGCAACAAGAAGCTGATACTTTGGCTGATAAGTTTATTGAGGAGATTGGGGAGATTGCTAAAAATTAATAAGACAATCAAAAAAATTAGAAGTGAGATGGATTAGACTTTTATCAGCACTTATAAAAGCGAAGCTTAAACCAAAGGTTAATGCTATGGAAACCTTTGTTATTCCGTTTCGTGTTTGGATTACAGATATTGATGTATCCATAATGAATCATGCTGCTATTTTAACCATAATGGAAACAGGACGATTAGATCTTATGATCCGATCTAATTTTTTTAAAATAGCCTCTAAAAATAAATGGTATTTCCCAAGTCAAGCTTTAAGTGTACAATACTATAGACCGCTGAAAATATTTCAAAAAGCAGAATTGCATACCAGAATTTCATTCATCGATGAAAAATGGATATATGTTGAGCAAAAAATTGTTAGAAAAGAAAAAATTGTAGCTACTTGTTTAGTAAAAAGTACCATTAAAAAAGGAAGAGAAACAGTGCCTGCCTCAGAAATTATTAAACTTTTAGATATTAAAAATGTTCCTTCTGCAAAGTATGATTTAATAAAAACTTATGAGTTAGAAAATATTCAGATGAACGAACGATTGGTTCATAATTGGTAGATAAAACGTTCCTCAAACACCTTTTTAGTAATTTATTTAGGCTTTTTATCCTTATGCTTCCAGCGCTTATGCGTCCATAAATAATATTCAGGAGCTTCATGTATTTGTTTTTCAACAAGTTTTAAGTAAAGATTAGTTATTTTATAATTTTCATAGTCTTTAGGATTTAGCGTAATAGTTTCAAAGGTAGTTTCGTAATATCCACGTTTAAGTCTTTTTACTTTAAAAAACACGACAGCCATGTCTAATCGTTTAGCTAATATTTCTGCACCTGTATGGACAGGAACATGAATGCCCATAAATTTATTCCAATAATACGCTTTATCTAATTTTGGTGATTGGTCAGAAACAAAGCCACAAGTAAATGATTCTCCGTTTACCTTGGCTTTCATTAATATTGGAATGGTTTCTTTAGTGGTGATTAAATGACTGTTATATTTAGCACGAATACGTCTAACAAGTTTATCAAAATACCTATTTCCTAAACGTTTATAAACAGCATAACCTTTGTTTTTCATTTGATTTTGAAGAATAAAAATCCACTCCCAACTTCCGTAATGCGCACACATAAGTGCAATACTTTTTCCGCTAGTTTCAATATCCTGAAGCAATTCTACATTAGAGAACGTAAACCGCTTTTTTATTTCAGCTTCAGATATGGTCATTGATTTAACAGACTCAACAATCATATCGCATAAATGATGATAAAATACTTTTCTAATGCGCTTAATTTCTGTTTCAGGTTTATCAGGAAAAACAAGCCTTAAATTACTGTTTACCACCTTTTTTCTATAACCAACAACATGATAGAGTAAAACATATAATCCATCCGAAAAAAGATATAATAATCTAAATGGTAAAATAGAAATTAACCACAAAAACGGATAAACAATAATATAAGCTAGAAAATGCATTAAATAATTTTAGATTTGTAGTCGCAAATATATGTTAATTTAACATTAAACGTTAATACCCTATGGGCAAATTAGATTTAGTTACAATAGTTATTATTGCAGCAAATGTTATTATATCATACAAAGGTTTTGGTGATTTTAATTTTTTCGAAAAGTATAAATTTCAAGTTGGCCCCATACAACGCGGAGAAAAATTGCGCATGTTTAGCTCTGGTTTTTTGCATGCTGATACTCAGCATTTATTGTTTAATATGTTGACGTTGTATTTTTTCGCAGATGTTGTTATCCAATTATTAAGTCCGCTTTATTTTTTAATTATTTACTTAGGAAGTTTGTTTTTAGGAAGTGCTTTATCCTTTTATTTCCATAGAAATGAATACCACTACAGCGCAGTAGGGGCAAGTGGTGCGGTTACAGGTATTTTGTACTCTGCAATTTTGTTGCAACCAGAAATGGATTTAGCATTTATTTTTATACCCATACCAATTCCAGCTTATATTTTTGGTATTGGCTATTTACTATATTCTATTTATGGTATGAAAAACAGAATTGGTAACATTGGTCATGATGCGCACTTTGGTGGTGCCATAGGTGGTTTTGTGATTACTTTAATTTTATCACCATGGTTATTCCAAACCAATTTATTAATGGTTGGTTTACTAGCTTTACCTATTTTATTACTATTTGTTTTGAAAAAAGCTGGTAAAATGTAAGTAATCACCTTTTTTTTAACTTTTAACTCTGAACTTTTAACTTTTAACTTAACAATGGCATAGCTATTGAATTTATAGAGTAGTTGAATAGGATATTATAAATTTAATAATATGGTATTCAGCTACTTAATATTTTTTGCTAATTATAAAAAAAAAAGTTCAATTTGTTTTAATGACACATTGGCTTAAATATATATATGAAAAAATCTAATTTTATTTCGCTTGACAGTTTGTCATTACAAGAATTTGATGAGAATTCAGAATTAATTCCTTTGATGACACCTGAAGATGAAGAAGCTATAAATAACGAAAAATTACCCGAAACCTTGCCCATTTTATCTTTAAGAAATACGGTGTTGTTTCCTGGAGTTGTTATCCCAATTACAGCAGGGAGAGATAAGTCGATTAAACTAATTAACGATGCTAATAAAGGCGGAAAAGTGATTGGTGTAGTTGCGCAAAAAGATGAAGCCGTTGAAGATCCTTCAGCTAATGAAATCCATGAAACAGGAACTGTTGCAAGAATATTACGTGTTTTAAAAATGCCAGATGGTAATGTTACGGTTATTATTCAAGGAAAAAAACGTTTTAAGGTTGCTGAAGTGCTTACCGAAGAGCCTTACATGAATGCTACTATTAGAGATTTGCCTGAAGCTAAACCAGCCATAAAAAACAAGGAATTTTCAGCGATTATAGATTCTATTAAAGACTTGGCTTTAGAGATTATTAAAGAAAGTCCAAATATCCCAAGTGAAGCGTCTTTTGCTATAAAAAATATTGAAAGCAATTCGTTTTTAATAAATTTTGTATCGTCTAATATGAATCTTTCTGTTTCCGAAAAGCAGCAGCTTTTAGAAATGAATGATCTTAAAAAACGCGCTTTAGCAACGCTAAAGTTTATGAATGTTGAGTTTCAAAAATTAGAACTTAAGAATGATATCCAGTCTAAAGTTCAAATGGATATGAGCCAACAACAGCGTGAGTATTTCTTGCATCAACAAATGAAAACCATTCAAGAAGAATTGGGTGGTGTTAGTCATGATGAAGAAATTGATGAAATGAAAGCGAAAGCTAGCGAAAAGCTTTGGGATGAAGACGTCGCAAAACATTTTGAAAAAGAAATTGCCAAAATGCAGCGCATGAATCCGCAAGTGGCGGAATATTCTATTCAAAGAAATTATTTAGAGCTGTTTTTAGATTTACCGTGGAATGAATTTAGTAACGATAAATTCGATTTAAAACGTGCCATGAAAATCTTGGATAGAGACCATTTTGGATTGGAAGATGTGAAACGACGAATTATTGAATATTTAGCGGTATTGAAACTTCGTAATGATATGAAATCGCCAATTTTATGTTTGTATGGTCCTCCAGGAGTTGGGAAAACATCTTTAGGAAAATCTATTGCAGAAGCTTTAGGACGTGAATATGTGCGTATTTCATTAGGTGGTTTACGTGATGAAGCTGAAATTCGTGGTCATAGAAAAACATATATTGGTGCCATGCCAGGGCGTATTATTCAGAGCTTAAAAAAGGCAGGTACTTCAAATCCAGTTTTTGTTTTAGATGAAATTGATAAACTTTCAAATTCGCATCAAGGCGATCCATCTTCTGCGATGTTAGAAGTTTTAGACCCTGAGCAGAATAGCGAATTTTATGATAACTTTTTAGAAATGGGTTATGACCTCTCTAAAGTAATGTTTATTGCAACCTCTAATAGCCTAAATACTATTCAGCCAGCATTGTTGGATAGAATGGAAATCATTAACGTTACAGGTTATACTATTGAAGAAAAAGTAGAGATAGCCAAACGTCATTTATTGCCTAAACAATTAAAAGAGCATGGATTAACCGATAAACATTTAAAAATTGGTAAAGCCCAATTAGAGAAAATAGTTGAAGGTTATACACGAGAATCTGGTGTTCGTGGTTTAGAAAAGCAAATAGCAAAAATGGTACGTTATGCAGCCAAAAATATTGCTATGGAGGAGGATTATAACATCAAAATATCCAATGAAGATATTATTGAAGTTCTGGGCGGGCCAAAATTAGAGCGTGATAAATATGAAAATAATAATGTAGCTGGCGTCGTTACTGGTTTAGCTTGGACACGAGTTGGTGGTGATATTCTTTTTATAGAATCTATTCTATCCAAAGGAAAAGGCGCTATGACTATTACTGGAAATTTAGGTAAAGTCATGAAAGAATCTGCTACCATAGCCATGGAATATATTAAATCTAATGCTGATGAATTTGGTATAGATGTTTCCATTTTCGAAAAGTATAATGTTCATATTCACGTGCCAGAAGGTGCAACGCCGAAAGATGGTCCAAGTGCGGGTGTTACTATGCTTACCTCGTTAATTTCCTTATTTACACAACGAAAAGTTAAGAAGAGTTTAGCCATGACAGGTGAAATTACACTTCGAGGAAAAGTATTGCCTGTTGGCGGCATAAAAGAAAAGATTTTAGCTGCGAAACGTGCAAGAATAAAAGAGATTTTGTTGTGTGAAGAAAACCGGCGTGATATTGAGGAAATTAAACCTGAGTATTTAAAAGGATTAACGTTTCATTATGTTACCGATATGAGTGATGTTATTAAACTAGCCCTTACTAATCAAAAAGTTAAAAACGCCAAAAAACTTTAAAAGATAAAAGCTGATTTAAAAACCTCGAATATATTCGAGGTTTTTTATGTTTCACATTTTCATGGGAATGACAATTTTAACTGCAACCTTCGAGCTTTGCTCAAAGGAATTCTTTTCGATTAAAATAAAAGATACTTGCTGTCGTTTTAAGATAGATTCGTTTACTTTGTATCGTAAATATGCTGAAGAAGATTATCACTTTTTTTTGTTTCTCCATAAGTTTACTCGCAATTGCGCAAGTAGGAGGCGAGTCTACCTATCAATTTCTGAATTTGGTGTCGTCACCTCGTCAGGCTGCACTGGGAGGAAAAGTGTTTACAAATGTAGATTATGATGTCACCCAAGGTCTCTTTAATCCAGCAACTATAAATGTTGAAATGGACAATCAACTGGCGTTAAATTACACCAGTTATTTGGGAGGCATTAGTTACGGAACTGCGGCTTATGCCTATACTATTGACAGACGCACCCAAACGTTTCATGCAGGTATTACTTACGTAAACTATGGGCAATTTGATGGTTTTGATGAAGATGGAAATTCAACAGGTACGTTTAGTGGAAGCGAAACTGCGCTGTCTATGGGTTATGCGCTTCAAGTCGGGTATTCAGATTTTTATTTTGGGGGAAACTTAAAATTAATTACCTCAAAACTAGAGCAATATACATCTTTTGGTGCTGCGGTCGATTTAGGGTTAGTTTATATTAATGATGATTTAGATTTTAATGCAGCATTGGTAGTTAGAAATTTGGGTTCTCAAATAACAACTTATGCAGATTTAAATGAACCATTACCATTTGAGGTCGCTTTTGGAATGTCGCAACGTTTAGAAAATGTACCAATACGTTGGCATGTTACTTTTGAAAACCTTCAACAGTGGCCAATAGCTAGACCAAATCCTGCGAGAGTTATAAGCGATTTAGGTGGGAATCAAACGTCTGAGAAAATAGGTTTTTTAGGTCAGGTTATTCGACATACTATTTTAGGCGCTGAATTATTTCCGGAAGGCGGATTTAATATTCGTTTAGGTTATAATTTTAGAAGAGCAGAAGAATTAAGAATTGTAGACCAAAGAAATTTTTCGGGGTTATCGGCTGGTTTTTCAATTAAAATGAATAAAATGCGCTTTAGTTACACGCATGCAAAATATACAAGTGCAGCAAATTCAAACTTCTTCGGTTTGCAAATAGACTTGCAGTAACTTAGTGTCTCAAGTGCGCTTAAGTTTTAAGTACTTAAAGTTGAAAAAAGAAGTTATAAATTATTTGCTTGACACATTTTCAACTTTAGAACACTTTAAGTATTTAAGGCACTTTTAACTTTAATTATTTTAAGTACTTTAGTCACTTTAAAATTAAAATGAATAAAATCACCATTGCCATAGATGGCTTTTCATCAACAGGAAAAAGCACAGTAGCCAAACAACTTGCTAAACATTTGGGTTATGTGTATGTAGATTCTGGTGCCATGTACAGAGCCATTACTTTTTATGCGATGCAACACGGTTTTATAAATAAAGATGATTTTAATAAAGAAGTTTTAATTTATCATTTGCCAAAAATTAAAATCAACTTTAAATTTAATGAAGCTTTAGGTTTTGCTGAAGTGTATTTAAATGATAAAAATATTGAAAAACAAATAAGAACACTTGAAGTTTCTAGCTTTGTGAGTAAAGTAGCTGCAGTTTCTGAAGTACGCTCGAAACTCGTTGAAAAACAAAAGCAAATGGGAGAAAATAAAGGTGTGGTGATGGACGGAAGAGATATTGGTACTGTTGTTTTTCCAGATGCAGAGTTAAAATTATTTATGACTGCTTCGGCTGAAACTAGGGCAGAAAGGCGCTACCAAGAACTTATTAAACGTGGAGATAAAGTAACTTATGAAGCTGTTTTAAAAAACGTACAAGAACGTGATTATATAGATTCAAACAGAAAAGATTCACCACTTACTAAGGCTGAAGATGCCATCGAAATTAATAATTCAAATATGAGTTTAGAAGCGCAATTCAATAAAATTGTGCAATTAGCAAAAATGACTATTGAGGATACTGAATAAAAAAAGCAACTTCGTAAAAAGTTGCTTTTTTTAAATAGATCTAATTATTCTATAAATTAGGAATAATTAATTCTTGATCTGGATGAATCACATCAGGATTCTTTAAAATATCAGAATTAGCTTTAAAAATAGCATTGTATTTTGAAGCATTTCCATAATAATGTTTTGCTATTTTGCCTAATGTATCACCACTTTTCACTGTATGTCTAGCATAAACACTTTCATCAGCAACTGTAATATTAGCTTTAATATCTGACGGGCTTTCACCTCCAATTGCTTTTATTTTATCCCAAAGAAGATTTTTTTCATATTGTGTTTTGGCAGTTCCTTTCATTTTAAGAACACCATTTTCTTCAGTTACACTCCCGTTTTGAATATTTAACTTTTCGCCTAAGTTTAATACGTCTTGATACTTTGCTTTAACCATGATTTTGTTTAATTTTAATTGTAAATATTTGTACTGAACAATATAGTAAAATATTTGTTTGTTTGTTTAAATCTTTAATAAGATATTGTTCTCTTTGTTTAAGACACACTATTTTTATAAAAGTCACACTATTTTTATTTTCTCATTTTTAGGTAATTATATCAATAATATGTATTTTTGCACTCCTTTTGGCGAATTATTAGAAGATAAAAGGACCGAAACTATAATTAAAATAACGCTTCTGCGTGTTAAATGCTTAAATCTTCTAAAACATGCAGAATACAAAACATAATATAACAAGTATTACTTTTTATATTATATAACTATTTAAATGGCTGAAAAAGCAAAAAAAGCTGAAGTAGAAGTAACTGAAACTCCAGCAGTAGAAAAAAAAGCAGTAAAAACTAAAGCTACCGCAGAAGTAGTTGAAACTCCAGAAGTAGAGGTTGCTGAAGAAGTTGAAACTCCAGAAGTATCTGAAGCGAAAGCAAATCCTGAAAAATTCTTAAAAGAATTCAACTGGCACAATTACCAAGAAGGAATTGATGAAGTTGATGACAAACAACTTAAAGAATTTGAAAAATTAGTAGCTGAAAATTTCGTTGACACTTTAGATGATGAAGTGGTTGAAGGTACAGTTATCCATATGACAGAGCGTGATGCTATTATTGATATCAACGCAAAATCTGAAGGTGTAATTTCTTTAAACGAATTTCGTTACAACCCAGGTCTTAAAGTTGGCGATAAAGTAGAAGTATTAATTGATGTGCGTGAAGATGCCACAGGACAATTAGTATTATCTCACAGAAAAGCTAGAGTAATTAAAGCTTGGGATCGTGTAAATAAAGCACACGAAACAGGTGAAATCGTTAATGGTTTTGTTAAATGCAGAACTAAAGGAGGTATGATTGTAGATGTTTTTGGAATTGAAGCATTCTTACCAGGTTCTCAAATTGATGTGAAGCCAATTAGAGATTACGATCAGTATGTAAATAAAACTATGGAATTCAAAGTGGTGAAAATAAACCACGAGTTTAAGAACGTAGTAGTATCTCATAAAGCTTTAATTGAAGCTGATATTGAAATCCAGAAAAAAGAGATTATTAGTCAATTAGAAAAAGGACAAGTACTAGAAGGTATTGTTAAAAACATTACATCTTACGGTGTATTTATTGATCTTGGTGGCGTTGACGGATTAGTACATATTACAGATTTATCTTGGTCTAGAATCAACCATCCAAATGAGATCGTTGAATTAGATCAAAAATTAAATGTTGTAATCCTTGATTTTGATGAAAACAAATCAAGAATCCAATTAGGTTTAAAACAATTAAGTAAACACCCATGGGAAGCTCTTGCAGAAGAGGTTAAAATTGGTGATAAAGTTAAAGGTAAAGTAGTTGTAATCGCTGATTACGGTGCGTTTATTGAAGTTGCAGATGGTGTTGAAGGATTAATTCATGTATCTGAAATGTCATGGTCTACACACTTACGTTCAGCTCAAGATTTCGTTTCTGTTGGAGATGAAGTTGATGCTCAAATCTTAACTTTAGATAGAGAAGATCGTAAAATGTCTCTTGGTATTAAGCAATTAACGCCAGATCCATGGACAGATATTACAGCTAAATACCCATTAGGCTCTAAGCACACAGGTATTGTGCGTAACTTTACAAACTTTGGTGTTTTTGTTGAATTAGAAGAAGGTATTGATGGATTAATTTACATCTCTGATTTATCTTGGACTAAGAAAATCAAACATCCATCTGAGTTTTGTGCAGTTGGTGATAAATTAGATGTTATCGTATTAGAATTAGATGTTGAAGGACGTAAATTAAGTTTAGGTCACAAACAAACAACTGAAAACCCTTGGGATAAATATGAAACAGATTTCGCTTTAGAAACTGTTCATACTGCTGAGATTTTTGAAATCGTTGACAAAGGTGCTACAGTTGAATTTAACGAAGATATCGTTGCATTTGTTCCTTCTCGTCATCTTGAAAAGGAAGATGGAAAGAAACTTAAGAAAGGTGATAGCGCTGAATTTAAAATCATTGAGTTTAACAAAGAGTTTAAACGCGTTGTTGCATCTCATACAGCAATTTTTAGAGCTGAAGAGATTAAAAACGTAAAAGCAGCAGCTAAGAAAATGGCTAGTGCAGCAGCAGAAGCAAAACCAACATTAGGTGATGCTAACGATGCTTTACAAGCTCTTAAAGACAAAATGGACGGTAAAGTTGCTAAGCCAGC
>JBAQZZ010000083.1:0-10007 GCA_049791475.1 Flavobacteriaceae bacterium
AAATTACTATGTTAAATTCTAAAACCCAATTTATATGAAAACCTTCATTTTTGATGTTTTAGAAGATTTAAAAAACAATAGTGCCAATCTTTCAAAATTAACCTTTATTCTTCCCAGTAAAAGAGCTGGATTGTTTTTAAAGCATCATATTTCTAAAGTTGCTGAACAAACTATTTTTGCACCAAATATTATTAGTATTGAAGAATTTGTTGAAGACCTTTCTCAACTAAAAACAATTACCAATACAGAATTGCTTTTTCATTTTTATGATTCTTACACCCAACTAACAAAAAAAGAAAATCAAGATTCCTTTGAGGTCTTTTCTAAATGGGCACAAATATTACTTCAAGATTTTAATGAAATTGACCGTTACCTTATCCCTCAAGAAAACATATTTAGTTATTTAAGCGATATTCAAGAATTAAATCATTGGGCGTTACAGGAGAACCAAACAGATTTTGTAAAAAACTATTTATCTTTTTGGAAAAAACTTAACCAGTATTACAATCATTTTATTGAAGTATTATCAAATAAAAATATAGGTTATCAAGGTTTAATTTATAGAAAGGCCGTTAAAAATTTAGAAAGCTACATTCTAAAAAATCCTAAAAAAGAACATGTTTTTTTGGGGTTTAACGCTTTAAATACAGCCGAAGAAACTATTATTAAAAATCTACTTGAAAATAATTTAGCAAAAACGTATTGGGATATTGATACTACTTTCATGGATAATCCCAAACATGATGCCGCTTTATTTACTAGGCAACATAAAACAAATTGGAAGTATTTTGAAAAAGAGCCATTCAATTGGGTAACTAGTAATTATACAAAAGAAAAAAAAATATCAATTTTTGGTATTCCAAAAAATATTGGACAAGCTAAATACATTGGCACGCTTTTAAAAAATATAAATAACGAAAACAAAACCTTAGAAAATACAGCAGTAGTTTTGGGTGATGAAAATTTACTAATTCCTGTATTAAACTCAATTCCACCATCGGTTGAAGCTTTGAATATTACCATGGGGTTTCCATTAAAATCAATCCCATTAGCCTCACTTTTTGATGGGTTGTTTCAAATTCATAAAAACTCAACCTCGTCTTTTTATTTTAAAGATGTTATTAATATTCTATCTCATCAATTTATTCGCACGCTTTTTGTAATTGACCATGTTGATTATGCTTCTAAAATAATTGAAACTATAGATACTAACAACTTAGTGTATTTAAATGTAGAACGTTTAAAGCAAATTGCCGATGAATCAAGTTCATTAATTGATTTGTTATTTCAAAATTGGAATACATCTATAGAAGTAGCTCTAAAAAATTGTTCTCAATTAATAATTAAGATCAAAAGTAAACTTGATGAAAATAAAGATTCAAATCTTTTATCATTAGAATACCTTTTCCGTTTTAATGAATTGTTTAACGAGTTATCACGTTTAAATTCAGAATATAATCACATTAAAGATATTTCAACCTTATTTGGCGTTTATAAAGAATTATTAAGTTCTGAAACTCTAGATTTTCAAGGCGAACCTTTACAAGGCTTGCAAATTATGGGCATGTTAGAATCGCGTGTTTTAGATTTTGAAACCGTTATTATTTCATCGGTTAATGAGGGTGTTTTACCCTCTGGAAAAAGTAACAATTCATTTATCCCATTTGATGTAAAATTAGAAAATAACTTACCTACTTATAAAGAAAAAGATGCCGTTTATACATATCACTTTTACAGGTTATTGCAACGTGCAAAAACTATTTATATTCTTTATAATACCGAAGCTGATGTGTTAACGGGTGGTGAAAAAAGCAGGTTTATTACTCAGTTAGAACTAGAAGGTTTTCATAATATAAATCATCAAATAATTGCACCAGATGTTCCTATAATTCATCCAACAAAACAAGTTATAGAAAAGACAGATGATTTATTGGTTAAGTTAAAAGAAATTGCTACAAAAGGGTTTTCGCCTTCGTCATTAACCAATTATATAAGAAACCCGATTGATTTTTATTATCAGAAAATTTTAAAAATTAAAGAGCACGACGAAGTTGAAGAAACCATTGCTGCTAATACCCTAGGAACAGTTGTACACAATACGCTTGAAGATTTTTATAAACCTTTACAAGGCCAATTCTTAACTGTAGATAGTGTTAAAAATCTCAAATCTAAAATAAAAGAGAAAGTCACTTTTCATTTTAAAAATGAATTTAAAGAAGGTGATATTACAAAGGGTAAAAATCTTATTATTTATGAAATAGCAAAACGTTATGTTTCTAATTTTTTAAACTTAGAAATAAAAAATTTAAAAGCAGGAAATGCTATAAAAATAATAGCTGTAGAAGCTGAAAATAAGGTTTTAATAGATATTCCAGAACTTGATTTTCCTGTTAAACTTACGGGCAAAGTAGATCGTGTAGATGAATATAATGGTGTAACTAGAATTATTGATTACAAAACTGGGCGTGTTGATTTGAACAAAGTTGAAATTGTTAATTGGGAAGATTTAACCACAGATTACACAAAGTATAGCAAGAGTTTCCAAGTACTAAGTTACGCTTACATGATGATGTTATCACAGGGCATTCAGCTTCCTGTTGAAGCAGGCATCATTTCATTTAAAAATTTGAGTGAAGGTTATTTAAAGTTTTCTAAAAAAGATAAACCTGGTAATTATGCTAAAAAAGATTCATTAATAACAATGGAAACCATGGATAACTTTTACCACGAATTAAAAACCTTAATTCTTGAAATTTGTAATCCGAACATACCATTCATTGAAAAAGAGCTTTAAATGATTTTAAAAGAAGACTTTATTATTGATGGAAAACATCAAAAACCTATTTTAATTGATGTCACTCGTCTTTCAGGAAAAGAAAATTTACCAATTATTATTTTCTGTCATGGCTATAAAGGTTTTAAAGATTGGGGCGCATGGCATTTAATGGCAAACACATTTGCAGAAGCACCTTTTTGTTTTATTAAATTCAACTTTTCACACAACGGAGGCACTAAGGAACAACCCATAGATTTTCCAGATTTAGAAGCTTTTGGGAATAACAATTATACGAAAGAGCTAGACGATTTAGAATCTGTAATTAATTGGATTTTTGAAAACGCCCATTTAAAAAAGGCAGTAAACTTAAATAATATAAGCTTAATTGGCCATAGTAGAGCTGGAGGAATTGTTTCTATAAAAGCAGAGGAAAATGCTCGAATAAAAAACGTTATTAGTTTAGCTGGTGTATGTAGTTTTGGAAAAAGAACATCAACTACCGGTGATTTAGAAAAATGGAAAAGAGATGGCGTTAAATACGTTTTAAATGGCCGTACCAAACAACAAATGCCCCATTACTATCAGTTTTATGAAGATTTTATTAATAACGAGAATCGTTTAACCATTAAACGGGCTATTTCAAATTTGAAAATTCCGCATTTAATAATTCATGGAAATAAAGATACCAGTGTTTTAATTGAAGAAGCTAAAAATCTTCATGAATGGAATTCAAAAAGTAACCTTGTAATTATTGAAGATGCAAATCATGTTTTTAATACAAAACATCCTTGGGAAGGAAATGAATTACCAAAACAGCTTAAAGAAGTTATTTTGTCTTGTATTTCTTTTATAAAAGAGCCTTCAGTACATGACAAAAAATTAGATTAACCTTCGGTAAATGATACTAATCCTGCTAAATTCTTTAAAAAAGATAAGTTCTATAACCCTTTAGGAATGGCCTGAATTAATTTTTTTGTATACTCTTTTTTTGGAGATGTATATATAACATCTGCATCATCTAATTCTTCAATTTTTCCTTGATTCATTACCAATAATTGGTCACTCATATATTTAACCACAGCCAAATCATGGGATATAAAAATATACGTAAACCCAAAACTGTCTTTAAGTTCATTAAGTAAATTAAGTACCTGCGCTTGAACGGATATATCTAATGCAGAAACCGATTCATCGCAGACAATAAGTTTTGGTTGTAAAGCAATGGTTCTTGCAATGCCAATACGTTGCCTTTGGCCTCCAGAAAATTCATGCGGATACCTATTAAAATAATCTTCAGATAAGCCAACTCTATTTAAAATATTGATGGTTTTTTCTTTTCTTTCTTGATTAGAATTATAAAGTTTATGCACTATCATGGGTTCCATAATGGCTTCACCAACAGGTATTCTTGGGTTTAAAGACGAGTAAGGATCTTGAAAAATAATTTGAATATCTTTCCTAAGTTTTCTAGTCTCCGTTTTACTTAATTTAGTAATATCAATACCATGGTATAAAATTTTTCCAGCAGTAGCTTTATCTAATTGAAGAATGGCATTTCCAAGTGTTGATTTTCCACAACCAGATTCACCAACTAAACCTAAAGTTTCGCCTTCATATAATTTAAAGCTTACATTATTTACAGCTTTAAAAGTTTGAGCTTTTGTAAAAAGTCCTGATTTAGAAATATATTCTTTTTCAACATTAATAACCTCTAGTAAAGGTGTTTTGCTATAAAGTTTTTGATGATGTTTTTTGCGTTCTTCAGTTGAAACTATCTCCTTAGAAATCGTATTATTTAAAAAATCTTGGATAGTCGGTAATGTTTTTAAACGTGTATCTAACGATGGGCGCGAGTTTATTAATGCTTTTGTGTAATTATGTTGCGGATTTTTGAAAATATCCGAAACCAAACCTTGCTCAACTATATCGCCTTTATACATCACTAAAACACGATCGGCGATTTCAGAAATTAAAGCCAAATCGTGAGTAATAAAAATGATACTCATTTTTGTTTCAATCTGTAATTCTTTAAGTAAGCTGATGATATCTTTTTGAACAGTAACATCAAGTGCCGTAGTAGGTTCGTCAGCAATTAAAATATCGGGTTTGCAGGCAATAGCCATGGCAATCATGACCCGTTGTTTTTGCCCTCCAGAAATTTCGTGAGGATATTTATTATACGTGGTGTTTACATCTGGAAGTTTTACTTTTTCAAAGAGTAAAAGGGTTTCGTTTTCAGCCTCTTTTTTTGATAAATGGGTATGTTGCAATAGAATTTCTTGAACTTGTTTTCCGCAAGTCATAGACGGATTTAAAGAACTCATTGGTTCTTGAAAAATCATGGCGATTTTATTGCCTCTTATTTTCTGAAATAATTTTGGTTTAAGGGTCGTTAAATTAGTCTCTTTATAGATAATGCTACCAAAATCTATTTTTGATATTTTTTTAGGAAGAAGCCCCAGAATAGCTAATGAAGAAACAGATTTTCCTGAACCCGATTCTCCAACAATTCCTAAAATTTCATTCTTTTTTAAACTATAAGAAATGGAATGAATAACTTCATTTTTTCCAAAGGAAATGGATAGGTTTTCAACTTTCAAAATTGAGGTTTCTGCCATTTATACCAATTGAATATTAAAATTATTCATAAATAAATTGAATTATTTTTTGATTAATAGAGAATAAAAATAACAGCATAGCCTTAGCTATGGTTTTATTTTTAAATGAAGATCTAGCGAAAAAGAAACGATTTATATGGGTCATTTTGATGTTCAATTGGTATTATATATGTATAATTTCATCATCTGATAAAATAGAATCACCGCGTAAGCGTAAAAATATTTGAGCCACAGCAATGGTGTCTTTTTCACAATAAATTATAATTCTATCAACTTCGTTTTCTTCATAAAAAACACGATATACTTCGCTGCCGTCAATATCATCTTTTGGTGATGGAATGCCTAAAACATTAGTCATTAATTTTAAAGAAGTATACGTTTTATAATCACCAAATTTCCACAACTCTAAAGTATCAAGGTGTGGTACTTCCCATGGTTTTTTACCAAATAAATTAAGTTTATATGGCAATTCAATATTATTAATAATCATTCGGCGAGCGATGTATGGAAAATCGAACTCTTTACCATTATGAGCACAAAGCAAATGTTTGGTTTCACTAAAATGAGAGATTAATAAAGTCTTAAAATCTTTTAGAATTTTAATTTCTTCACCATGAAATGATGTTACTCGAAATTTTCTTAAATCGCCTTGAATATTAAAATAACCGACCGAAATACAAACTATTTTACCAAACTCTGCCCAAATTCCTGCCCTATCATAAAATTCTTCAGCAGTATAATCTTCTTTCCTTTGGTATTGTGATTTGTGTTCCCAAAGCGCTTGTTTAGTTTCATCTAAATCTGAGAAATGTTGCGTTTCTGGAACAGTTTCAATGTCCAGAAATAGTATGTTTTCAAGATTTAGTTTACTAATCATGTATTAAGATTTTTTCAATATTAAAGCACATTGCTTTCCAAAAACACCTGCTATTCCACCTGCTATGCCGCCAATAATTCCGGTAATTAGAACTAACAGATAAGCATTTCCTTTTAACGGTAACAAAACAGCTATTTTTTTAGCTAATATAAAATCGTTAGCGTTACCCAACCAAAATGAATAAATAATCCAAAATACCGTAATGGCTAAAAAAGGAATAAGAAATACATAAAATTTCTTTAAGCTAAAAAATAAACCTGAAGTAAAAGTAGCAACCATTATTGCCCACCAAGGTAAAAACAGGGATAATATAATAGCTAAAATTATAGTTGTTATAAAATTTACACTATTTTTTTTCATTATTTAGACTTTAAAGTTTGAGTAGCTATAATACCTTTTGTTTCATTTTGATTTTGCATAAAAAGGGCACTAAAATATTGTCCTGCTGCCCAATCGTCAATAAAATTATCATAAAATTTACTTCCCGGGTTTCCTGATTGTCCGCCAGGATAAATGCCATAAGCTTTTGGTGGCGAACTCATTTCAACAATCATTCGCCATGATGGACCATGATTTTTATCAGCTGCGTTCACCGTATTTCTGTCACCACCAATAGGGATATTAAACCTTGAAAAAGCAGGTAAAGCTTGTAATAAATGACCCGCATAAGCGCCTTTATATTTACTCCAGTAATACTCGCCATTTTCAGTTTTAAAAGCATTAAGCGTTTTAACGGCTTCTTTAAAACTAATTAAAAACAAATCTTTAGAAGTTTCTTTTTCGGGAGTGCTTATAATATCCATAAAAGGATCTTCAGGATGGTTTTTTAACATGTAAATCGTTTGATAGGTATATGGCGCCATTAATGATTCGTCTTTTGCATCAAATTCATCCCAAGTTATTGTATATAACTTCTTCCACCAAGCATCCCAAATACTTGGTGCTAATTGGTTAAAATCACTATTAAAATCCCATTTTTTAATGATGCTTAAAATTTCTTTTTCTTCTTTAGAAAGCGTTGAAGCATCTAGGTTATTAAACATAAACGGTAATAATTCTGAAGCTTTTAAGTTATAATTATTATTCTGTAAGTCTTTAAAATCTTGAATAGAAAGTTTGTCTTTTGATGTTAAAAAATTATTGATGACGCGATTTCTATACGTTTCATAACCATCATTAAACACATAAAAAGGATAAGATTCATCAACTGGATGCTGATTTGCAGAACTTATAAAACCTCGTTCAGGATTTTTAGTATGTGCATTATATTCTTTTGGAATAAAACTTTGCCAATCATTTTCAGGCTTACTTCCGTCCATTAAAAATTTACCTTGCCCTTTCCATTTGTTAGGGAATTTTCCTTGAACCCAAAGCGCAATATCTCCGTCTACTGAAGCAAAAGCAAAATTTTGTGCAGGAGCCACATGATTTGAAATGGCATTTTGATAATCATCATAATTTTTTCCTGAATTTAGTTTAAAAAATAAACGGGTAAAGTTATGACCCATGTGTCCTGCCCATTTCATGGCGTAACCTAATTTTTCGTTATTTCCTTTAAACGAAGCGTCGTAACTTACAGGACCATGATGTGTATAAACAACAGAATCTAAATAGGTTTCTTTGCCTTTTATTTTTATTTCTTCAACCCTAAAAGATGTTTTTTTCCACGCATCATTATATTTATACTCACGTTTTGTAGCGTCTTTAAATTCTATTTTATACCAATCTTTAACATCTCTTGTAGCATTAGTTACGGTCCAAGAAATATTAGTATTAAATCCTATTATAACACCTAAAGCACCCGGTAATGTGACTCCATAGGTGTTTTGATTTGGTGAAGATAATTGCATAACAAACCAAATGGATGGAAGATTTATACCTAAATGCGGATCGCCAGCTAAAATAGGATTTCCGGTAGAGGATTTTTCACCAGAAACCGCCCAATTATTACTACCATTCGCTGGATTTGGTTTTTCCATAATTTCTGAAATAGAATCTAAAATTATTTGGCTTTCAGGCATTTCGGTCCTTTTTTCATCAATAAAACTCCAGTCGGTTTCCTTTGGAATTACTGGATCATTTACATCAAAAAAATCAGGGAAGAGTAAATCAAAACGATCCTTACCAAATTTACGCAATGCGTTGGTGTATTCTAAATCATCATCGCCACCACAAAGCATATCTGTCATATACATTAATAAGTCCATGGTTTTATCAATGGTCCAAGGCTCTGGTTTGTAGTCTAAAAGCTTATATTCAACAGGGTAATCTTCAGGTTTTAATTCATTTATATAAGCATTAACACCATCTTTGTAGGCTTCTAAATAAAGCATAGATTCTGTGTCATTTTTAATAACTTCTAAACTGTTTTGAGCGCCAAAACCCATACCTTTTCTGCGTTGCGCTCTATCATAATTTAAAGCATTCTCTCCAATAATTTCTGACAAACGACCTGCCGCGGCGAAAGTTTGAAACTCCATTTGCCATAACCGATGTTTTGCAGTAATATAACCTTGAGCTTTATATAAATCGGTATCATTTTTCGCAAATATGTGAGGAATGAGCTGTTCATCATAATTTACAACGACATCTTCTGTGAGTGTTTCAAGGAGAAGGTTTCCAGTAATAGATTCGTCTTTTTCGTTTTGCCAAATCCCGGTTGATGGACTTAAAAATTTGCCTATTGGAGGTATAGAGCCAAGTTTGGTGTTAAAAACATAAAAAATACCGATAGTAGCTAAAAATGAAGCTATTAATTTAATGTATCTCATTTATTTAGTTTAATGTAGAATTTAAAGATATGAAAATTCTTAACTAATAAAAACATAGTTTCGTTAAGAATTTTGAGCTAGTTTATGCTTTCGTTTTTCTTTGTAAAAGCTTTTATTAGCGATGTAGATAGTTTTTTCTATTTCAGAAATTACTGTACCTTCTTTATTTACAATATGGGGTTTTTTTTAAATTGAATTCTTTGTTAGCTAGAATTTCTTTTTTTATGTTTTCAATATCTTCATTTGTAAAAATAAACCACTAGGGACTGGAAGTCCATAGTTTTAAAACAAAGAATGAAATTCTTTTTTAGCATTACTCTAAAATCCAGTTGCCCTTTTCTGAATTGGGCTTATCTTTATGATGCTCAAGATACTCTTGAACCATTTCGTCTGTTAACTTTCCAGTACTCCATGCGCCATAACCTACAGCCCAAAAATGACGTCCCCAATATTGCTTGTTCAACTTTGGAAATTCCTTCTGTAGAAGTCGAGAAGAACGTCCTTTTAATTTCTTTACCAAAATACTTACACTCAATGAAGGTGGGTACTCAACATGCATATGAATATGGTCTTTGCTTACAACACCTTTTAGAATTTGAACATTTTCAGAATTACATATCTGTATCAACAAATCTCGGCAACGATGTTGAATATCGCCTTGCAAAACAGAATAACGATATTTCGTCGCCCATACTAAATGGCAACTCAAATTACTTATTGAATGCGAATTCTTGCGGTAGTTTGACATACAACAAAACTAAAACATTTATAGAAACTAAAGTAACTGCAATAAAATTGCAGGGTTTTAACCTTTAACTAGATAATAAACCACTAATCAAAAGGATACAAAAACGATTCTACTAAATTAAATTTAAGCTCTTTATCTTCTGTAATTTCATAAGTTAAAAAAATCTCTCCCCAAAACTCACCGTCCGAAAAATCGGCTATAATCCATTTGTGGTTTA
>JBAQZZ010000084.1:0-2641 GCA_049791475.1 Flavobacteriaceae bacterium
GGAATACCTTGAGCTGCCAACTCTTGCTTTTTGGCGTCCATCTGTACCTGAATTGCTTTTTCCTTGGAAGCCCAATTTTTAAGTTCTGTTCTAAGCTCTTCTACTTTTGTTCCGAGGGCTTCATTTAATTCCCCTGCCTTGGATTTGACAATAGCTGAAAAATCACTAACAATATTCTT
Organism: Flavobacteriaceae bacterium; assembly: GCA_049791475.1. Lineage (GTDB taxonomy): Bacteria > Bacteroidota > Bacteroidia > Flavobacteriales > Flavobacteriaceae > CAXBID01. The sequence continues at coordinate 180 of JBAQZZ010000084.1, forward strand.
TACTTTCTGAAAATAATCCTTACCAACGACTATTTCTTCATCTGATAATTTTTCGAAATTTTCAAAGGTTTCTTCATCATTTAAAATATCCTTATAAGTCTGAATTAGTAGCTTAAGGTCGGCAATTAGATCTTGACGTATCTGTCTTTCCTTTATTAATGCGTTTTGGTATTTTACCAATTCCCCTGCTTTTTGCTTTTTTAAATTCTCTAATTTTTTCTGCTCGTTTTTAAGAGCTTTTCTTGTTTCATCAAGACTTAGTAATTCGAGTCTTAATTTTCTGGCATCGCTTTGGTTTTCGAGCAAATCTGTGATGATTTCTTTATCTTCGGAAATGAGGGGTTTTAAGTCTAAAAACCCATCAAGAAAATCTATCAAAACCGTTGGGTTTTCATCGCTGTGCTGTATAGTATCAGCTGTTTCGCCTTGACCATAACTTTCAATTTCAACACGTGATATTCCATTTATAGGGTCTGTTATATTCTGAGTACCATTATTCTTTTCTCTTGAAAATTCAATAGTTTGCCCAGCTTCATCAGTATATTGAAGTGTTATTTTCTGAGGCCACACATCGGAATCAACAACCTTTGAAGAAGATTGATTCCCTGATGTTTCTCGTAAAGTTTCTAATAAGGTTGACTTTCCCGCACCTCTACTGCCAATTATACAGGTTAAATTAGGACTTAGGTCTATATCCATTTCATCTAATAATCCACCTTCTATAAAAATCTTATTAAATACCGGTCGTTGCTCAGGTATAAAATCTTCCAGTCGAATTCTTGATTCGTGGCTCAACAGCGCAACCTTAAAGGCGTGGAAATTTAGTTCATCAACTTTTATCCTGGTCAACTTTTCATTTCCTTCGGCATTGGTTCCCAACTTATTTAAATTATGGGAATCTGAACCCATCAATTTAGGAAGGATTTGGTCATCATCCATTAATAAATTGTCGCGCCTCAGCCCCACAAGCCTCTTCCTATTCGCATCTTCATCGCTATTGGAATAAAAATGGAAATTTTCTTTTTTGGATATCTCAAGTCCTAAAAGGTTTGGGTGGCTAAAAATTTCTTCAATAGGCGGACCAAACCGCCCAATAGTTTTTTCAAAACCTGAATCAAGTTCGATGTGAGCTAATATGCCAATACCACTACATTGATGGGCAAAATCCAAACACTCTACGATTCCTTGTGTAGTGGTTTTCTTATCCTCACTTATATTTAATTTACCAGCGAATGACCTTAAATTTTGAAAAGTGTCGAAGTACAATAGCAAATGACCTTGCGTAGTGGTTACTTCAATTCCGGGAATGACCAAAATATCCTTATCTGCAGCGTAATTTATCGCTGTATTTGAATTAAATATCTCATTATGGTCAGTAATACTAATAATCTTCAATCCTTTCGCGATGGCGGTATCAACAATCGCCTCTGGTGTCATTGCGGTATCTTTAACATCGTAAGATCCAAATTCCCCGTATGAATGTATGTGTAAATCTGCTCTAAGAAATCTTGCCCCTTTAGTCATAAATTGCCGAATTTTTAAACTCTAATAATGCAATAAAATTAGCTTTATGCCAAAAGAAATCATTGTTTATTCTTAACAGATAAAATATTCTTTGAAAATTCACATCAAATTTCAATTAAATATCGACTTCGCCTCATCATAAATTCTATCAAAATTAGTAGATAAATCTGCCTGAGAATATTGCTTGGATTCTTCAGGAAGCTGCCGCTGTATTCTTGACAATTTAAACTGCACTTTCTTATCCTTACCATCAGCATAGGTTATAAATTCGCCCTGTTTTAATCGAAAGAAAACGTCTGCTCTTATCTTCGGTATCTCTTTTTCGCCCGTTGTTATTCGCGTATCAAAATCCAGATTATGCCCACGACTTATACTCTTCGTAGGGTCTTTGATAATTTCAAAAAAGCGTTCGTAATATTTGGCAGTATCTGGGTCGTTGACCTTGCCGAAAAATTGGTAGGATAGATTGCTTAAAATCGCTTTGCTTGCCTTGTCCCCATACATCATATCATTTTGTATTTTGTCCTGCATCACATAAATCGTAGAAATATTATAGCTTCGAAGTGTCGCAGGAATACGGTGCATATTCAATAGTCGTATGGTTGGCGCTTCTTCCATCAATAGAAAAGACGGTTTGCTATTACGAACACTCATTTGCTTTGTAATGGTGTGAATGATGGTCGCTATTACAGGCGAATAAGATGTTTCAAATTTGGGGTTGTTCACTATCGAAATCACACAAGGATTTTCTGGACTATTTATATTTAGTGGTACTTCATCCGCAGACAATGCCATAAAAATCCGCTGTGTGCTAATTCGTTTCAGGGCATTAGCCAGGGTGCTTTTCACACCTGCGGTCTGTCTTTCTGAATCCTTACCACTTATAAACGCATCTGCCATTGCCCTAGATGTTGTATTCGTTTCCAAAAACTGGATAA
>JBAQZZ010000085.1:0-36323 GCA_049791475.1 Flavobacteriaceae bacterium
AATCATGGCTTTTAAACCGCCATGTATATCACCAATTGCTATTGTTCTCATAATTAAAACTTACGATGCAAAACTAATAGTTTGATTTAAAATTAAGAGAAATAAGGTTAAGTAATCTTTAAAAATATTGACCAATACCAAAAACAAGCCCTTTTGTAGCATTTTTAGTAATGCCGTAACCATAATCTATTCTAAAAATGGCATTGTATATTTTTTTATGAATAAAACGAAGTCCTAAACCAGGATACACTTTAACATTATTTTTTTTGCTAAAATCGGCAAAATCGCCACCAGGATTTCGCCATGTACCAGCATCTACAAAAGCATTTCCTTGAAGTACAAACCAGTTTTTTTCGTATAAAGTTTGTCGGTATTCTGTATTTAAAACAATAACCCCTGTGCCTCTATCGATGGTGTTTCCTACGCCACGAACATTCAAATTATTATCAACTGAAAAAGGAGCAAAAGGTGTTTCATCATTTGTAGATAAACCCAATCGTAATCTATTTGCCCAATTGCCTTTTTCGCCAATGCGTTTAAAAAGAAAAAAATCATTCCAGCCTATAAAAAAATCAGGAAGCATATCATTCGTTGAAGTCACATATTGAAAATTAAATTGACTTTTAAAACCAGAAACATATTGATAAAAATAGTCCAAATTATTGTATTCATAAATACCTTTAATCAACCATTTATGGACATTTAATTCTTGAGGTACGTTTGGATTTGTAGCTCCAAACTCATATCGATAATCTTCAACAAAGTAGTTTAACCCGAGTTCTAATCGGTTACTAAAATTGAATTCGTATAAACCTAAAACCTCTGCCGATTTATTATTATATCTGTAATTAGATGAGGTATTATCAAAGAAAACAGGCTCAAGTGTTGTTAAATTTTGAAAATTGACTGCTAGCCCAAATTGATTTGAAAATAAATAAGGTGCTCTAAAGTTTACTGCATAACTATCATAAATATCTTTTTGATAAAACCCACCAAAGGTTATATTTCGTCCTAAAGCATTAAATTCGTAAAGCCCTACTCTATATGCAAATTCATCATTATCCGTAGTATAAATATTTAAAGATGGAATAAGCGTGAAGTTCTCTTCGATATTATAAAAGACATTACACTCGTTATTGGTTGAGTGGTAAACTTGAAAATAAGCATGCGAAACCGATGGCAGACGTTTTAACCTTAAAATATCTTGCTCAATACTAGTTGAATCTAAAACACTTCCCGGTTTAACTGAAGATATATTTTTTATAAAAGATGCTTTCAGTTTTTTATTTCCTTGAATTTTTAAATCGGCAACCGTCTGATTTTGAGAAAAACCATTAGAAGCTATTATGAATAAAATAAACAGTAAAATTTGTTTCATCATTCTGCTACAAAAGGAGTCATAATTACTTCATTAACCCAATTATCTATACTCACATCCATAACTGTAAATATGTAATTATCTCCTGTTATTAATTCGGGTGGCGCGTTTTGAGTACTATTTAAAACGATATTATTTAATTTATAATATTGAAATTGATTCTCGCTTGTATAAGTTCCTGATAATAAATCCAAACTTTCTGTAGCTAAAACTTGAAAAAAGACAAATAAGCAACAAACTTTATTCATGGTTTTAATGAGTAATAATATTTGATAATAGCTTCAGCTGGTTTATTTTGTGGTGTAAACATAAAATTATTTTCGCCACCAACCTTATCATGATTATGAAACCACTTCCAAATAAAACCGCCCGCAAACCACTCTTCTATCCAAAATGTTTCAAAAAGGGCTTTTGTTGTATTGTTCTGCGCTTCAAGATTTACTTGATTTATGCTTCTATCGCTTACCCATGGTTTTTTTCCTGAATAATCTACACTTCTATATCCAAATTCAGTAAACAAAATAGGTTTTTTGTTTTCTATAGAGAGGTTTTTAATATGCGTTTTATGTTGTTTCCAGCCTTCCATACACTCTTCAAATGTTGGTGTTTTACTATCACTTACAGGAAAATAAGCGTCTACTCCAATATAATCTAATTGATTCCAAAAAGGCGTCTTATTAAATTCGTTCCAATTTGCTGCATAGGTTAATTTCCCTTTATAAATAGTCTTTATTTTTTTTATCAAAGTATTCCAATATTGAGGTCTATTTTCAATAAATTTTTGAAGTTCAGTACCAATACAAAATAGTTCTGCTTTTGTTTCTTGTGCTAATTCTGCATACTCCAAAATAAAATTAGAATAGGATGCTTCAAAAGTAGCCCATTCAGTCTCATTTTTCATTTCAACATAACCAGTAAACTGCCCATGCCCAATCCAAATTTGTGGTTTTAGCATGATTTTAATATTCTTTTCCTTAAGTGCTTCAATATATTGTTTTACACCTACTCTGCGCTCGCCAAACCATTGTCTTTCTGTATTAAATATTATTTCTGGATTTGCTAAATCTCTAATAAACCCAAATGGCATAACTGCCGCAAAATTGGCATTTACATTTACTACAGGGTTTATATGCGATTCATTTATTGCGTCTCTTGAGGCTACAAAACTCACACCGTTAATTTTTTCTGTTTGTGACGAACAGGATTGGACTAAAACTAGAAAGACAATTAGGAACTGAAGCTTTTTCATAAAAACAACTTTAGATTCCTAATTTACTACTAAAATTAGAATAATGCTCTTAAGCCAATATTAAATGTTTGTCCTAAACCCGTGTCGTTACCTCTTACAAAACTTGTGTACAAAGTTTCAATGTTTAAAATATTACTTAATTGATATTTAACACCGCCTCCAATAGCTGTAAAATCTTGTGAAAAATCATTGCCAGCATCAATTAATTGGGAGTGTTGAACCAATCCTAATATGGTGAATTTTGAACTAGGGAAGTAACTTAAAAATACCCCAGGTGTTAAACGTAAACTGTTGTTTGCAAAACTATCTTCTTTTTTTCCAAAGTTATATTCCGTGTTTAACTCAGAAAATAATTGCCAATCGCCACCAGCAAAACTGTAATCATAGAAAAATCTGTTTTGAAAAATGAATCCTTTTTGGTCTAAAAACACACCATTCTCTGTTTCATTACCAACTAAAGGAATATGAAATGCCGTTTGAATTGTGAAGTTTCCAATACCTTTAATAGGATTGAATTTTATAGCTGGTGCAAATGAGGTAAACCCAGAACGTGCGCTGTTGCTTTCTCCATCAAACTTAAAAACATCCAGAGCATCTCTTCCGCCTATAACATTTGAACGAAACTCAAGCAATAATCCAACATTAAAAGTACTTGTATTTGAAACACCTGTAAAAATATCTACTGTTGAAGTAAAAAATGTATTTCTAGGAATATCTTGTTTGTCACCGTTTGGTCCAAATAAATCTTTAGTTTCGGTATATAAATTATTAAACCACTTAATATCCCATTGCCCTTTATTTAACAATTTTGATGGTGTATAAGTTTGAATTACACTACCTTGATTTTGCGCTTCATCTTCTTGTGAGAATCCAGTATAAGAAACTGTTACTAAAACTAATAATACTATAATTTTTTTCATGATTTTGGTTTGATTTGTTTGTTTTTATTGTGAGTTAACCGTCCAGTTATAAGGAAAGTAACTAAGTTTAAAATTGTTGGGTATTTTTTCTGTACGGTAGGTGTTTATAAAATCGATTTCACTTTTATTATTCATAGTAAAATCTTCTTTATACCATTCCATAATTTGTGAAGCCTCAACACGTTTTTTCTTAGTATTTACTTTTAAAAACGGCCCATTTAAAGCCATTTTTGTTTGCTTTTCCATTTGTAAATCTAAAGTCTCCGGTAAATAAGCTTTATCAATTAATGGCGGGCAGCCTACTGCACCACATACTAATACAAAATGGAAACGTGCATCTTTAAAATTACCTCTTAAAAGTTTGTGTTCAATATCATTTAAAGTGATTTTTTTTCCACCTAAACGATACGTAGTTTTATCAAAAAAACCTTTATTATCAAGTGGTGATTTTGTTGGATAATTATCTATTATACCTTTAATTACTGATAGATTATAGGCATTAATCCAAAAGGCTTGGTAATTATCAGCATCATTTTTTAAAACCGATATACCTTCAGCAATTTTCAAAATACTATTTAATTCATCTTGACTTGCATGAATTTTAGAATATGCTACTTTTCCATTATTCACATTTGCTTTAAAAAAAACATCGGCGGCATTAAAAAAAGCATTTAAGTCTTGAGCTTTAATAGAAAAGCTTATGGTTAACATGCTTATTAGAATTACTAAATTTTTCATTTTTCTTTATTTAAAATTTAATTCACTCACACCTAAGTCAAGCTTATTACGTTAAACTTTCAAAAAAAATAAATTTTTTTCACGTCTTATTAAGTAACTAATCCTTACAAAGTGCTAATCAATTTAAACCTATTCTAAATTAACGTTCACATTTAAGTTATTATCTTTAGCTTCGACTTATTACCAAACAAGAACCAACATTTATGCAAGAACACATCGTTATTATTGGAAATGGAATTTCTGGCGTAACTGCAGCAAGACATATTAGAAAATTGTCTGACAAAAAAATTACCATTGTATCTGCTGAAACTGAGTATTTCTTTTCACGTACCGCCCTCATGTACATTTATATGGGACATATGAAATTTGAACATACTCAACCCTATGAAAATTGGTTTTGGAAGAAAAATAGAATAGACCTTAAAAAAGGCTTTGTTAAAAATATTGATACAAAAAATAAGTCCCTTCATTTTGCTGAAGGTGATTCGCTTAAATATGATAAACTAATTATTGCTACAGGAAGCAAACCCAATAAATTTGGTTGGCCAGGGCAAGATTTAGAAGGCGTTATGGGCATGTACCATAAACAAGATTTAGAAAACCTTGAAAAGCATGCGCCAGATAATAAAGTATGTAATCGAGCCGTAATTGTTGGTGGCGGTTTAATTGGCATGGAACTTGCTGAAATGCTAAACAGCAGAAATATTCCTGTTACCTTTTTAGTGCGTGAAGATAGTTTTTGGAACGCTGTTTTACCTAAAGGTGAAAGTGAAATGATTAACAGACATATAAAAAGCCATCATATTGATTTGCGTTTAGGAGTTAATTTAAAGGAGATTAAAGCTGATGAAAACGGAAAGGTAAAATCCATTATAATTGCTGAAACAGACGAAGAAATTCCTTGTAATGTGGTTGGATTAACGGCAGGTGTAACACCAAATATCGATTTTATAAAAGATTCAGATATTGAAACAGGAAAAGGTGTAAAAGTGAATCGTTATTTAGAAACAAACATACCAGATATTTATGCCATTGGCGATTGTGCTGAACAACATGAAGGGATAGACCAACGCAAGCCCATTGAAGCTGTTTGGTACACAGGACGCATGATGGGCGAAACTTTAGCGCAAACCATTTGCGGAAATAAAATTCAATACAAACCTGGGCATTGGTTTAACTCTGCTAAGTTTTTAGACATAGAATATCAAACTTACGGTTGGGTTTTTGGCGAACTTGGACGACCAGATTATGAAAAACATTTTCATTGGAAACATGAAGATGACACCAAATGCATTACCGTAGCTTACCATAAAGACACTAATGAATTTCTTGGAATTAACACCTTCGGAATTAGAATGCGCCATGAAACTTTTGATAAATGGTTCACTGAAAAACGAGATGTTGATTATGTAATAAACCATCTTCCCGAAGCTAATTTCGATCCAGAATTCTATAGTCATTACGAAGCTGATATTCTTTCGGCTTATAACAAAACCTTACAAACCATATAATTATGAGCAATAAAATAAATCATAGCATGTCTTTAGCAAAACCAGATGCTGTTGATATTTCAAACAAACAAAAAATTGCATTAGCTATAGGAATTATAGGGTTGTTTATTTTAACACTTGCACTTTTTAATACCAATTTTCCAAATAAAGGATTGTTTTTAACGGGTGCCTTAGGATTAATCACTATTGGTACAATTATATACTCTAGAGATGCTTACCTAACAAAAAAAGAAGGTATAAAAAATGATAGTGTTTGGTTTAAATCTATTTCGTCACGAGGTGTTTGGGGTTGGCTAGTTGGCATTATACTTACCTCATTTTACATTGTACTTTATTTTTTTCCAAAATATTTGGGATTAGGAACTGATGGTGCCGAAAACTCTGGTTTAATAAGCTTATTCGATCCTTTAAGCAAACTTTTAAGTGGCAGACCCGCAAGCCAATGGTTTGTTTACGGCACACTATACACCGTAGCTATTTTAGTGTTCGGATATAAATTTATTTTAAAATACAGACATAACCGTTATGAGCAAATACGAACCATTTCAGTTATGTTTTTTCAGTTGGCATTTGCTTTTTTGATTCCTGAATTTATGTATGTTATAAATAGCGACTTACCATACTACGATTTAAAAAGCATATGGCCCCTTAATTATTATCTTTTTGATCAGTGGTCTGTAAAAGCGCTTCTTTCCACTGGTAATATTGGCTTGGCTTTATTAATTTTTGGAATTCTATCCATCTTTGTAATCACCCCAATATTAACTTATAAATATGGAAAACGCTGGTATTGTTCATGGGTTTGCGGCTGTGGTGGATTAGCAGAAACTGCGGGAGATGCTTTCAGACATTTAAGCGACAAAAGCCAGTTTGCATGGAAAGTCGAGCGTTGGGTTATACACAGTGTTTTAGTCTTTGTAGTACTTATGACGACCGCAGTTGTTTACACCTATTTGGGTTACGACCCCAATAAATATTGGTTAACACGCAAGGTATTCCTTTTCCTCGTTGCTGCTATTTTAACTTTAGTTTTTGCGCTAGTGATGATTTTTAAACGTAACGAATTAGGTAAAGATTCTAAATATGGGGCCATTGGCTATTTTGTAATTATAGCTGTTTTAGTTGGTATGCATTTATTTAGTTCGCAAACCAAACTATTCCTTTTTAAAGCAGAAACATTAAGAGCTGTTTATGGCTTTTTAATTGGAGCTATATTTTCTGGAGTTATAGGCACAGGCTTCTACCCTATTTTTGGAAATCGCGTTTGGTGCAGATTTGGTTGCCCCCTAGCGGCTATTTTAGGATTTCAACAACGGTTATTTTCAAAATTTAGAATTACCACCAATGGCGGACAATGTATTTCCTGCGGAAATTGTTCCACCTATTGCGAAATGGGAATTGATGTACGGGCGTATGCGCAAAAAGGTGAAAACATTGTGCGTTCTAGCTGTGTAGGTTGCGGTATTTGTTCTGCCGTTTGCCCAAGAGGTGTATTAAAATTAGAAAATGGTCCAGAAGAAGGTCGAATCAATCCAACTGAAATACTTTTGGGAAATGATGTTGATTTAATGGATTTTGTGAATAAGAAATAAGTTGGCAATATTCAATCGCAGTTTTCAGTATATTGTGGAGTTACAACGCAGAGTCAAGCATAGAATTTTCAATTAAATAACAAACATAAACTTTCACAAATCACTCTGTGTATCTCTGTGAAATCTCAGCTAATCTCTGCGAAACAAGAAACATCTTAGATGAAAAACTTAATTTTTATAATAGTATTATTAGTCAATTTTAACGTTTTCGCGGAAAAGAAATACCAAAAAACTTACTACGAAAACGGAAAAATTAAAGCTGAAGGTTGGCTTGAAAACAATCAAAAAATAGAATTTTGGAGGTTTTATTATAAAAATGGAAACCTTAAAAAAGAAGGACATTTTTCATCTAATAAAGAAATTAAATACTGGAAATTTTATTCCATAAACGGGAGTTTAGAAAAAGAAGGTCATTTTAAAAATGGTAAAAAAGATAACTGGTGGTTATTTTATGATACGATGGAAAAAGTAAATCATAAATGCCAACTAAAAGACAATCAAAAAAACGGATATTGTCTCATGTATCATGACGAAAAACTAGTTTCAGCTTCAAAATACAAAGCAGGTAAAAAATTAAAAGAATGGACTACCTTTGCATCGTTTAAAAAGGAAAATAATCTTAGCGACCTTAAATGATTAAAATAAAAGTCATTATTCCTGCATATAATGAAGCAGAATCTATTACAAAAGTTATTCAAGATATTCCAGAAATGGTTGAAGAAATTATTGTAGTGAGTAATAACTCTAATGATGATACTGAAATAAATGCAAAAAAAGCGGGAGCAACTGTTTTAAAAGAAACCAATAAAGGTTATGGTTATGCCTGCTTAAAAGGGATGGATTATATGGCTAATAAATCAGAAAAACCAGATATTGTTGTATTTTTAGATGGTGATTATAGCGATTATCCTGAAGAATTAATAAAAATAGTAACTCCAATAATAGAAAATAATATAGATTTTGTAGTAGGTGCTAGAGTGAAAAAATTAAGAGAAAAAGGGTCTATGACGGTTCCACAAATTTTTGGCAATTGGCTTGCAACCTCTTTAATGACCTTATTATTTAGAGGGAAATTTACCGACTTAGGGCCATTTAGAGCTATAAAATACAATAGCTTATTATCCTTAAATATGCAAGACAAAACTTATGGCTGGACAGTAGAAATGCAGCTAAAAGTACTAAAGCAAAAACTTACATATACCGAAATACCAGTAAATTATAGAAATAGAATTGGTGTTTCAAAGGTCTCTGGTACAATAAAAGGTGCTATATTTGCAGGCGTAAAAATCTTGGGTTGGATTTTTAAATACAGCATTAAAAAATGATTTTAGAAACTATAATAATTATTATATACACGTTTGCTTTATTGATGATTTTCACTTATGCATTGGCGCAACTTAACTTATTATTTAATTACCTGTCTTCAAAAAGAAAAAAAGATACTTCTGAAAAGTTTAATTTTTCCAACTCGGATAAAATACCTTTAGTAACCATACAGCTACCCGTTTTTAACGAAATGTATGTTATGGAACGCTTACTCGATAACATTGCGAAAATAGATTACCCTAAAGATAAATTAGAAATTCAAGTTTTAGATGACTCTACTGATGAAACAGTTGAATCTACCAGAAAACATATTGAAACTATACAAAAGAGTGGTTTAGACATTAAACACATTACAAGAACTGACCGTTCAGGTTTTAAAGCTGGCGCACTAAAAGAAGGGCTAAAAATTGCAAAAGGCGAATATATTGCCATCTTTGATTCTGATTTTCTTCCAGAAGAAGATTGGTTAAAACGTACTGTTCCCTATTTCAAAAACCCAGAAATAGGTGTTGTTCAAACCCGATGGGCACATATAAATAGAAATTTTTCAATACTAACCAAAATACAAGCATTTGCTCTTGATGCTCACTTTACATTAGAGCAAGTAGGTCGAAACAGTAAAGGCCATTTTATAAATTTCAACGGTACTGCTGGTGTATGGCGAAAAGCATGTATTATTGATGCTGGAAATTGGGAAGGTGATACACTTACAGAAGATTTAGATTTAAGCTATCGTGCCCAATTAAAAAATTGGAAATTTAAATATCTTGAAGATGTTCAAACGCCAGCCGAACTTCCTATAGTAATAAGTGCAGCACGCTCACAGCAGTTTAGGTGGAACAAAGGAGGCGCAGAGAATTTTAAAAAAATGATGTGGCGTGTTCTTAAAAATAAGCAAATTTCTCCAAAAACAAAAGTACACGGGTTACTACATTTACTTAATAGCACCATGTTTTTAAACATACTTATTGTTGCCGTTTTAAGCATCCCTATGTTGTACATAAAAAATGAGTATGCACATTTAAAGTCCTACTTTTTACTCATGAGTTTCTTCGTAGTTAGTACACTTATATTCTTTGTTTGTTATTGGTTTATGTATAAAAACACATATGGCAGCGGTATAAAAAATTTCGTGAATTATATTGTTATGTTTTTCGTATTTTTCTCTATAGCAATGGGCTTTTCATTGCATAATACCATAGCGGTTTTAGAAGGGCATTTTGGCAAGAAAAGTGAATTTGTACGCACACCAAAATTTAATATTGGTGCTTTAAAAGATAGCTGGAAAACCAACAAATACATTAAAAAGACAGTATCTGTTCATGTTGTGTTTGAAGGTTTACTTATGCTCTATTTTGGTTTTGGTATGTATAGCGCCTTTATAGTTGGTGATCAAGGTGGCGATTTCGGACTTTTCCCATTTCACCTTATGTTGTTTTTAGGCTTTGGCTTTGTGTTCTTTAAATCTTTGACTTCTAGGGTTTAGGTAATTTGGGGTTTCCCATGGGTGGTGATAACATACTTTTTTATGGTTTACAATTAAAAAATAATGGTTTTAAACCCAACCTTTATAAAACTAAATAGAACACCATTATTAATGGTGCTTTTTAGCGTATTGTTTTATTGGAGTTTTGCCTACGATTTGCTTCGTACCGATTACACAAAACTTGTCATGCTTTACGCTGGTTTGTTCTTTTTGTTTTATAAAATTATTCAATTTTTAAAAACTAATATTACTTTTTTAACTTGGATAGCTTTTGGTTTAAGAGCTATTTTCATTATAGCTATTCCCAATTTATCTCAAGATTTTTATCGTTTTATTTGGGATGGCCGCATGATTTTAGAAGGTTTAAACCCCTATTTATATACTGTTGAGTCGTTTATAAATTTGGGTGAATTCCCAATTGAACAAGCACAAGAATTACGCGCAGGTATGGGCGATTTAAATGCCAACCATTTTACTAATTACCCTCCAATAAATCAATTAGGCTTCGTTATTGCCAATCTATTTCCTGGGCAGAGTATTTTAAGTGCTGTTATTGGATTACGATGTATAATAATTGCTGCCGACTTTGGTACACTCTATTTTGGTAAAAAATTATTAGAAAAACTCAAAATTCCTGCTCATCATATTTTTTGGTACATTTTAAATCCATTTATCATTATTGAACTCACTGGAAATCTGCATTTTGAAGGGGTCATGATTTTCTTTTTAGTCTGGAGTTTGTATTTATTATTCAGCGGTAAATGGCAATGGGCTGCTGTTGTTTTTGCCTTATCCGTTTCTGTAAAGTTAATACCGCTTATATTTTTGCCTTTGTTTTTTCAGTGGTTTATTAAGCAAAACGTCATTGCAAATCAAATGAAACAACCTGCATCAATTGGAGAGATTACTTCGTCGCACACGACTCGTAATGACGGTCAAAAAAAGGTTTCGACTTTACTCAAACTCACAAAACTGCTTTTATTTTACGCTATTGTTAGCATCACTACACTTTTACTTTTTGCACCTTTTTACTCCTCAGGATTTATAAACAACTACTCCAAAACTGTAGCTTTATGGTTTCAAACCTTTGAGTTTAATGGGAGTTTATACTATGTAGCAAGAGAAATTGGGTATCTATTTACAGGCTATAACGAAATAGCCATTATTGGAAAAACAACACCAATTATTGTCGTTTTATTTGTTTTGATTATTACTTTTTTTAGAAAAAACAAAACGCCTATTCAATTAATTACGGCAATGTTATTAGTATTATCGTTTTACTATTTTACAGCAACCACAGTACACCCATGGTATGTAGCAACGCTTTTAATATTAAGTGTATTTACCAAATACAAGTTTCCTTTAGTTTGGAGTTTTGTAATTATACTAAGCTATTTAGCTTATTTAAATGTGAATAGTATTGATAAATCTGAAAACCTTTGGATTATTGCGTTTGAATATGTTATTGTATATGGTGTTTTTATTTGGGAAGTTTTTATAAAAAAGGCTTCCAAAATGGAAGCCTAATAATGTATTAAATTACAACTTGTTTTTTAAATTGAAATCAAATACTGAAATAAATTCAGCATAGAAAATAATTATAATTTCTCTAAACTAGTAATGGTATTAACCTCATTTTCATCATCATAACCATCAGAGTCTTTGGTTACTTTTATTACTCTATTGAAAGTGATTTTAAATTTAGTTTTCACTAAAGTTTCAGAATTTAAATCAAACGCTTTGAGCACTTCTTCTTCTACTTTTTGAAATGTTAGTGTTTGTTCTTCGCCATCTTTGTCGGTTACAATAAAATTATAACCATAATCTTCATGTCCGTCATAAGCTGCGTAAACAATTAGTCCATTTTGATCCATTAATTTAATAACAGAATCATTTAAGTTATTTGCTGTTTTAAAACTTGTAAGTGTGAAAAACAACATAAAAAAGCTACTGGATAGTATTAAAAATTTTGTTTTCATTGTAGTATAATTTTAAATTTAGTTGAAAATAATTAATCGGAATTTAATCTACTTAAAGTCCGAAAATATCATAGTATTACTAAGTTAAGATTACTGATAGCTATTTCTAATTTTTTTAGATTTTTTTATTCTAACAGCTAAAAATAAAATTCAATTTTACGAATTAAACATGTCCTTTGAGTTTCTAAAACTCTTAAATTCTAACATATAATCGTTAGGGTCTTTTATAAAAAAAGAGGTATGTTCGCCAACTTTATCTTTTAAAAAGGTGCTTTCTGTAACCAATTCTAAATTTTGTGCTTTAAGTTTCTCATAAATCGTTTCCCAAGTTTTTAAATCTAAAATAATTCCAAAATGGAACGAGGGTAAAATTTTACCTTCAAACACATAATTAGGATTATTAAAGTTAAACTTTCCTGATTTAATAAATGTTATTTGGTGACCAAATAAATTTACATCAATCCAATTTTGTGTTGTTCTTCCTAAAGAAGCACCAATATTGGTGTAAAAACTTTTCGTTTCCTTAACACTAATGCAAGGTAACGACATGTGAAACGAAGTTTGCATATGGCATAATATTAAATGGGTTTTAAACTTTCAACTCGGTAAAAAACATCATCTCCATCTTCATCTTCAACAAAAGTGATTCTAAATTCTTGGTCTATTAAATTCTTATCGTTTTTTAAATCGAATTGTTTTAAAACACGTGGATGAACATCTTCAAAGACTAATTCTTCTCCGTTTTCAAACCAAAATTTATAATAACCGCTTTTGTAGGATTTAAAAACAGCTGTTCTCATAGCTCTAATTATATTTAATCGTTATCGTCGTCTGTATCTTCATCAATCATATCTGGATCTTGAACTGCTTCCGGATCATCTTCATCAAAATCTTCATAATCATCTTCATCATAATTCTCCATGGTTAATTCTAACTTGGTACTTACTTTCACTAAATACTTAGTGTCTTCAGTAGTTACTTCTACAGCTTCAATAAGTTCATTGTTAATATTTCTAAATGATATAATTTGGTCATCATCATAACCATCAGGGTATTTTTCGACTAATAAAGCCAAAATTTCTGGTGTTAATTTTTTAAAATCGACGATAACGCGTTTTAAATTATCATTCCTATTTTTCATTATTATGGGGTAAAGGGTTAATTATAAGTTTAAATATACTATTTATGATTATTTTACACGAATAACATCGTAAAAATCTTTTCTTCTATCTTTTAAATTTTTGACTGCGCCAAATGAATGAAGCTCTCTTAATAAGCTTAAATCTACATCGGCTACTAAAATCATTTCAGTATTTGTGGTCGCTTCGGCTTTAATACCGTTATTAGGAAACGAAAAATCACAAGGTGTAAATACGGCCGATTGTGCGTATTGAATATCCATATTACTTACATTAGGTAAATTACCAACACTACCTGAAATAGCCACATAACACTCGTTTTCTATCGCACGAGCTTGTGCACATAAACGCACACGAGAATAGCCGTTTTGTGTATCGGTTAAAAATGGAATGAATAAAATATCCATGCCTTCATCTGCTAGCAAGCGTGATAATTCAGGAAATTCAGAATCGTAACATATTAAAACCCCTATTTTTCCACAATCTGTCTCATAGGTTTGCAATTTATTTCCGCGCTGCATACCCCAAACTTTAGCTTCATCTGGTGTTACATGAATTTTTTCATAACGTTCAAAACTACCATCTCTTCTGCATAAATAGCCTACGTTATATAATTTATCGTCCACCAATTCTGGCATACTCCCAGAAATAATATTAATGTTATATGAAATGGATAATTGTTTAAGTTTATTAACAATGGTTCCAGTAAATTTTGCCAACTCCCGTATGGCTTCTGGCTCGTGCATATGATTGAATTCTGCCATTAATGGCGCATTGAAAAACTCAGGAAACACAGCAAAATCTGATCGATATCCCGAAACACTATCAACAAAATATTCCACTTGCTCCATTAAATCATCCAATGTTTTATAAGGTCGCATTTGCCATTGTATTAAACCCAATCTTACAACTGTTTTTATAGTGCTGGCTTTCTTGTTTGGCTTCGTATAATAAATGTTATCCCATTCCATCAAAACAGCATATTCGTTTGATGCGGTATCTCCTTCTAAATAATTTTTTAAAACACGAACGGGATGAAAATCATTTGATATTTGAAAATTTAAAACAGGATCATGAATTTCTTTGCGTTTTACTTTTTCTATATATTCTTTCGGAGTTAAATTTTTATGCTTGTGGTAATTTGGCATTCGTCCTCCAAAAACAATCCCTTTTAAATTTAAGTTTTCACAAACTTCTTTTCTATAGTCATAAAGTCGTCTACCTAAACGTAATCCTCTAAATTCCGGCTTAATAAATACGTCAATGCCGTAAAGGACATCGCCATCAGAATCATGATTTTTGAAAGATTCACCTGAAATAATTTCTGCATAGGTATGATTATCATCTAGTTTATCATAATCTACAATAAGTGACAATGCACAACCTGCTAAATTTCCATCAATTTTTATAACCACCTGCCCTTCTGGAAACATGGTAGTTAATTGCTTTATATGTTCTTTTTTCCAATAAGAATCAAGCACTCCGCCATAGGATTCTAACGTTGCTGCTTTCAATTCCTCAAAATCACCAACCGTTAAATACTTTAGTTCTATATTTTCAATTTTCTTTGTTTCCATTTTTTATTGACCTAATAAATAAGCAAAAATTAGCGGCGCCACAATGGTCGCATCGCTTTCAATAATAAACTTTGGGGTATTAATATCTAATTTACCCCAAGTAATTTTTTCATTAGGAACAGCTCCAGAATATGACCCGTAACTTGTTGTTGAATCACTTATCTGACAAAAATAACTCCAAAATGGTGTATCTGTACGTTCCATATCTTGATATAACATAGGTACAACACATATTGGAAAATCACCAGCAATACCACCTCCTATTTGAAAGAAACCAATGCCTTTTTTAGAATTATCGGTATACCAATAGGCTAAAAACGTCATATATTCAATACCCGATTTCATCGTGCTTGCTTTTAATTCACCTTTTAAAACATAGCTTGCAAAAATATTTCCCATCGTACTATCTTCCCAACCTGGGCAAACAATAGGTAAGTTTTTTTCGGCTGCAGCATACATCCAAGAATCTTTTAAATCGATTTCATAATATTGTTCTAAAACACCAGAAAGCAACATTTTATACATATACTCATGAGGTAAATAGCGCTCGCCTTTAGCTTCGGCATCTTTCCAAATTTTGTAAATGTGTTCTTGTAAACGTCTGAACGCTTCATGTTCTGGAATACAGGTATCGGTGACACGATTCAAGCCTTTTTCTAACAAATCCCATTCTTCTTGAGGTGTTAAATCGCGATAATTTGGCACACGTTTGTAATGTGAGTGTGCTACCAAATTCATAATATCTTCTTCCAAATTAGCGCCTGTACATGAGATAATTTGAACTTTATCTTGACGTATCATTTCAGCAAAACTTTTACCTAATTCCGCAGTACTCATAGCCCCTGCAAGCGATACTAGCATTTTTGCACCAGATTCTAATTGGGCTTCGTAACCTTTTGCAGCATCTACCAAAGCAGCAGCATTAAAATGTAAATAATGTTTTTCTATAAATTGTGATATTGGTCCTTTTGTACTCATATTTTTACTAAATTTTTTCGTTTTTGGCTAATTCTAATTCGTGATCAACTCCATTTGTAACCTTATTTCGATTCTCTGCATAGCCTAATATTTTAAGCAAATCTTCACTTTTCTGTTGTTCGGCAAATAATTGTGTCGTCAAATTACCATCTTCATCTCTATCAATTAAAATATGTTTTGGAGACGGAATTAAACAGTGTTGCAAGCCACCAAAACCACCAATAGTTTCTTGATAAGCCCCTGTGTTAAAAAAGCCAATATACAACGGTTTTTCTTTATTATATTTTGGTAAATAAATAGCATTCATGTGTTGCTCACTGTTGTAATAATCATCACTATCACAGGTTAAACCACCCAATAAAACACGTTCATAGCTATCTTGCCATCTATTTACAGCTAATAAAATAAAACGTTTGTTTATGGCCCAAGTATCTGGCAACGTTGTAATGAAAGATGAATTAATCATGTTCCATTTTTCACGGTCATTTTGTTGCTTTTGGTATAAAACTTCATAAATAGCACCACCACTTTCGCCTACTGTAAAACTTCCAAATTCTGTAAAAATATGAGGCACATCTACTTCTTCATCATCACAAGTTACTTTTATCTGATTAACAATTTCATCAATCATATACTCATAATCAAATTCAAAAGCCAATGAGTTTTTAATAGGGAAACCACCACCAATATTTAAACTATCTAAAGATGGGCAGATTCTTTTTAAGCTAATATAAACCTTTAAACATTTTTGTAATTCGTTCCAATAGTAAGCATTATCTCTAATACCCGTATTTATAAAAAAGTGCAACATTTTTAGTTTTACTTTTTTATTATCAGCTATTTGATTTTTATAAAATGGCACAATATTTTTGTAGCCAATACCTAAACGAGATGTATAAAACTCAAACTTTGGTTCTTCTTCTGATGCTATACGAATACCAACGTTAAACTTACCATCAATTTCTTTTGAAAGTAGCTCTATTTCTTCGTAATTATCGATAATCGGAATCGCATTTTTATGTCCGTTATTAATTAATCGAGCAATATTAGTTACATATTGAGCACGTTTAAAACCATTACTAATTACATAAGTATCATTGTTTATTTTACCTTGCTTTTTAAGGTTTTCAACAATATCAATATCAAAAGCAGAAGAGGTTTCAATATGAATATCATTTTTTAATGCTTCGTTTAATACATGTTTAAAATGTGAACTTTTAGTACAGTAACAGTAGTTATATTTTCCATTATAATCATGCTTTTTTATAGCATCATTAAACCATTTTTTTGCCTTATTAATGTTGTTAGAAATTTGCGGCAAATAGGTGAATTTTAAAGGTGCACCATATTGTTTGGTAAGCTCCATTAAATCTATATCATGAAAATGCAATTGCCCCTTTTCCACATTAAATTCTTCCTGCGGAAAATCATAAGTCTGGTTGATTAAATCAATATATTTTGTATTCATTTATTTTGTTAAAAAGTTAAAGATATAAACTGAAAATTAAATCAGCGTTAAACTAATAAAAAATAAATAAATCATACCTGTATTTGGCTTTGAGTAGTAGGTACAAAGCCGTATTTATGCTGTATAGCATATATGGGTGAAACGGAAGTTAGCTTTAAAATTCGGTCGCTTAATCGGTAAGCAGCTTTTGAGTATGACTTCCTAATTTTCAAAAGCCCAAACATAGAAACATTGTTCAATTTGTTCAGCTAAAAGTGATGCAAATGTAATTTATTTTTTTAAACACAAAACATTTTCAATATTTTTTTAAATATCATTTTATTTTAAGTATTTTTCTATTCTAAAACGACTAAATAATTGTCATGAAACATCATGTAAAATCTATCAGAGCATTTATTGGTGCTAAGAATTACAATATATCTAGGGCTTTTTATTTAGATTTTGGTTTTGAAGAAATTAAAATCCCCTTTAAAATGTCTTATTTTAAATCAGGAGATTTTGGTTTTTATTTGCAAGATGCCTATGTAAAAGATTGGATAAATAATTCCATGATTTTTCTTGAAGTTGAAAATGTAGAAGACCACTTAACACAAATAAAAAAACTAAACCTTAATAGTAAATATAAAAACGTAAAAATCTCTGAAATACATTATAATGATTGGGGAAACGAATATTTTATTCATGACCCGTCAGGGATACTTTGGCATATTGGGGAATTCAAAAACTCTTAAACACCCTTTTAAAGCATCTTTAATGTATTTAATTCTTGAACTGTTAAGTGTTTCCAACTACCTCGTGGAATGTCTTTTTTTGTAAGATGCCCAATAGCAACACAATCTAAATTTACTATTTCGTACTTCACATAATCAAAAATAGTACGAATAATGGTGTTACCTGTATTCTTAATTTTTAAACCAACTTCCTTTTTTGAAGCGCCGTCTATATAGCTAATTTCTTCAACTGAAATAAGTTTTCCATCAATTTTAAAACCAGCTTGAATCTTTTTTAAATCTTCAAGTTTTAAGTTTCTATCCAATTCAATGTGAAATAAACGTGTAACTCCATTTTTAGAATTTGTAAATTTTGCTGCAATAGCGTCATCATTGGTAAAAAGCAATAAACCTTTAGAGTTTCTTCCTAAACGCCCAATAGGTTTAATTCTTGAAGAGGTAGCATTGGCTACCAAATCCATAACTGTTCTACCTTTACCTTCACTGGTTGTTGTGGCAAAACCTTTTGGTTTATTAAGTAAAACATAAGCCTTTTTTTCTGGATTTATTCTCGCACCGTCGTATCGTACCTCATCACCAATCTTTACTTTAAAACCCATTTCTGTAATTACTTTTCCGTTTACAGAAACTAAACCTGTTGCAATATGAACGTCTGCTTCTCTACGAGAACACATTCCTGAGTTTGCAACATACTTATTTAACCTAATCTCGTCAGGGTTACTTGTTTTTTTAGGTGTTGGCGCTGCTTTCTTTATGGGTGCATTTCCTCTTGCATAACTAGTAGAACGCGAGTTACCACTTCCTCTACCCGACGCTTTTCCTTTTCCATTACTCCCTTGATGTCTGTTCATGACTTATTATTTTGCTACAAAGATATACTTAAAATTACGACTTGCGATTTAAGAATTATATTTTGTTTTTATTAGTAAAATGTACTGTAGACTGGCGCTCTGTATTAACCATTAATTTAGTAACATCTGGACGCGAATAATGCCCAACAGGATCAAAGTTTTGACGTTCTTCCAAAACTCTATTAAAATCTATGGTTTCAATAATTAAACCTTCTTTATTTAGCACAGGAGCAACAACCCACTCACCATTTGGCGCTGCAATACAACTACCTCCATTGGCTAAAACATCTGGAGCTTTATCTAAAATTTGGTCTAAATGGGGTGTGCTTTCAGGAAAATCATTTTTAGTCATTAAACTACTCACAGAAATAACATAAGAACGAGATTCTCTAGCAATAAAACGTGTAATATCTTTAGTGTTATGCTCACTTCCTGGCCACACGGCGATATGTAAATTTTCACCTAATCCATATAGTGCTGCTCGTGGTAAAGGCATCCAGTTTTCCCAACAATTTAATCCACCAACTGTGAAATCTTTTAAAGGATGAACTTGTAACCCATTACCATCACCAGGCGCCCAAGTTAAACGTTCATCGTAAGTAGGTTGTAACTTTCTGTGAACTGATTGAATTTCACCTGCCTCATTTATATACACTAATGATGCATAAACACTATGACCACCTCTATCTGTAGGGCGTTCAATAACACCTAAATATACAGCCATTTTATATTGCTTAGCTAACTTACAAATGGTATTTAAATCTCCTTTTTCAATAGTTATTGAGTTTTTTACATAATGCGCATGCAACTCTTTATTTACTTTTTTGTCCCATTCAGCACCGCCTGTTAAAGCGAGCCAAAATGGATAACCTGGTATTAATCCTTCGCCAAAAACAATAAGCTCTACACCGTCTTTAGAGGCTTCAATTATAGCTTTTTCTACTTTATTTAAGGTTTCGGTTTTATTTAACCATACTGGTGATATCTGTGCTAATGCAACTTTTAATAAATGACTCATATTAAATACGATTCAAAATAACACTTAAATCTATTAATAAAATGCTAAAAACACCTGCAAGAATTATAAATTTTAGGATATTATGAAGAATTAAATAATGGATTTTAGTTTTAGACAACCAAATTGAGAACAAAAATACTAGCAGTAAAATTATACTTGCATAAAAAAAGATATACATGTGGCCAATTTCAAACTTAAATAATAATAGATAAATTGGTATTAATGTTAAGATGAATAAAACCGTCAACATTATTTTTGAAACCTTTTCTCCATAGATTATTGGTATTGTTTTATAGTTTTGAAGTAAATCGCCTTTAATATTCTCTAAGTCTTTTGTTAATTCACGCATCGATATAATTAGAAATAAAAACATGGCATGCACAAAAATGACCGTTTCAAAATTTTTATAATATAAAAATATAGCAAAAAAAGGCGTGATAGTTAATATTGCTGATGTTAGATTACCAATAAATGGCAATTTCTTTAACTTGTGGGAATAAAACCAAATACCAAAAATGTAAATAGAAAAGAATAAAACAGCATTAAAAGACACGTAGCTTGCCATAACAACAGCTGCAAAATTTAAAACAAAATAAAAAGACAATTTGGTGTTTTGGCTAACTAATTTATCTAACCTAGATTTAATGGGTTTATTTATTAAATCTTTTTCAGAATCATAAAAATTATTAATGATATAACCTCCTGCAATAGTGGCAGCTGAGGCTAAAACTAGCATAAACAAATTGGCATCAAACAATACTTGTTTTAAAGGCTTATCATGAGCCATAATATAAATTGATGCTAAATATTGAGCGATTACAATAATTAAAATATTGTAACCTCTAACCACAGAAAACATACTAAAAAATTTAAGGAGAATGTGTTTCTGTCTTCTAGTTAGCATGGAAATTTATTTAAGAAGATCTTTCGTCCCAATAACTATCGGAAGTTTCAAGTTAAAAATATGATTTTAGAAGTTATAAACCACTTCTAATTTATAATCTGAAAGTGATTGCTTTGCTTTATCAATATCTTCTGTAAAGCCAAGAATATAACCACCACCACCAGAGCCACAAAGTTTTAAATAATACTGGTTTGTTTCAATGCCCTTTTTCCAAAGTTCATGAAATTGCTGAGGAATCATAGGTTTAAAATGATTTAAAACAACTTTTGATAATTGCTTCGTATTTTTGAATAACGACTTTATATTTCCATTTAAAAAATCTTCAACACATGCATCGGTGTGTTTTACAAATTGATTTTTAATCATTTTTCTGAAGCCTTCTTGTTTCATATTCTCCATAAAAAGACTTACCATGGGTGCCGTTTCGCCAACAATACCACTATCTAATAAAAATACAGCCCCTTTGCCATTGCTTTGTTGTGCTGGTATGCCCGTAGCTTCAATATTATCTTTTGAGTTAATAAGAATTGGAATGCTTAAATAACTATTTAAAGGATCTAAACCAGAAGATTTACCATGAAAAAAAGATTCCATCTCAGAGAAAATAGTTTTTAACTTTAGTAGTTTATCACGAGTTAAATTCTCTAAAATAGTAATTTTATTTTGCCCATATTTATCATAAATAGCAGCAACTAAAGCGCCACTACTTCCTACTCCATAACCTTGTGGTATTGAAGAATCGAAATACATACCATTACTAACATCTTGTTGTAATAATTCAATATCGAAACTTACTAGACTGGCATCAATATTACGCAAATAATCTACAAAACGTTTTAAATTTTGATTAGATTTAATAGCCAATTCAGAAGGATTTTCATCCATCTTTAAAGCGCCATTATAAAAGTTATAAGGAATTGATAAACCTTTAGAATCTTTAATGATTCCATATTCACCAAAGAGTAAAATTTTCGAGTAAAAAAGAGGTCCTTTCATAAGCAACTTGTGATTCGGTTATGCAAAATTACAACAGTTTCGCTCCAAATCCAATTCTATCACTAATATAGTGCCCATTTTGACAATATGCAACTAACTCTTTATTAATGAATTCACAAACTTGTTCACATTCTTTTTCTGGATATAAAACATGTACGTTTGCTCCTGCATCTAGTGTAAAACAAATTTTAGAGCCTGTTTTTTCTCTGTAAGCCCATATTTTATTGATAATTTCTAACGTATTTGGTTTCATTAAAATGAAATATGGCATACTGGTCATCATCATTGTGTGAAGTGTTAATGCTTCACTTTCAACTATTTTAATAAAAGCATTTAAATCACCATCTCTCAAAATATTTATTAAACTAGATATGTTTTGATGCGCTTGTTTAAATCGTTCTTTTGCAAATGGATGCCCGTACATTAAGTTGTGCCCAACAGTACTGCTTACTTGTTTTTCACCTTTATCTACTAGCAAAATAGTATCTTGGTAGCGTTTAAAATTTTCATGAACTTTATAAGGATATTTTAAGCCAAAAAAATCTGAACTGCCTTCAATTTCATCATGTTTCCCCCAAACTACTAAATCACCCTCAAGACTTCTACAAGCGCTTCCTGAACCCAAACGCGCTAAAAATGATGCTTTTTGAGTAAAATATTCATCTGAGATATTCTCCGCCAATTCTTTTTCAATACTCATTAAACACAATGCTAAAGCGCTCATGCCACTTGCTGAAGATGCAATACCTGAACTATGTGGAAAGGTATTTGAAGTTTCTATTTTAAAATGATAATTTTTTAAAAAAGGCAGATATACTTCAACACGTTTAAAAAACGTTTCAATTTTTGGTTTAAAATCATCTTTTTTTTCATCATCTAAAAATACTTCAAAAGAAAAATTATCATGACTTTCTTTTTTTGAAAAACTCAAATTTGTAGTGGTTTTACAATCATTAAGTGTAAAACTAATAGATGGATTTTCTGGAATTTGATTTTCTTTTTTTCCCCAGTATTTTACTAAAGCAATATTACTTGGCGACGACCATTTAAAACTTCCGCTTTCAATGGAATTCGAATATGGCTTTGGAATAAATCTTTCTTCTTTCATGCTAATTTAATCTACGGACAAATACTGTTTAAAACAGACTTTAGTATTGTTGTTTATTAATTTTGGCTAAAATAGTAAATATCTAGTGGTCTTTTTTTTCTGCTGTTGACATTGCAATTAACTTTACCATAGTTTTATAGTTTCTTGCAGTAGCTGTTGTTTTTAATTTTCTTTCAAAAAATTTATTATTGTATTTAGCATGTCCGTAACCCGTTGAGCAATAGAAATAAATACAATTATTTGTAATTATAAATTCCTCATTTGGATAGGTGATTTTTGAAACTTCATTAATTAAACTTGTGTCTGGAGTAGCATATAACAGGGTGAAATAACTATTTACTTTTTTCTCTTCTGAAAACGGACAAGCATCAAAAACTTGTAACAATTCATTAGGTGTTTTTATTATAACTGGTACTTCAAAACCAAAATGATTCTTTATAGTATTATGCATGTCTAACTCTAGTTTTTGGATATTATTCTCTAAAGATTTAAAAATCACATTACCACTCTGAATATAGGTTTGCACATTTTGAAAACCTGATTTTGAAAGTAATTCGCGAAGTTCGGCCATTGGGACTTTCTTATGTCCTCCAACATTAATTCCTCTTAAAAGAGCGATATAAGTGTTCATTATTTTGAAATATTTTGAGCCACAATATAAGCTCCCGTCCATGCATTTTGAAAGTTAAAACCACCAGTAACAGCATCTATATTTAAAACTTCACCAGCAAAATACATGTTTTCATGCAATTTACTTTCAAAGGTTTTGAAGTTTATTTCTTTTAAGTTAATACCTCCAGCGGTAACAAATTCTTCTTTAAATGTGCTTTTTCCGTTAACATTAAAAACAGATTGAGTCAGTTGACTTGCTAAATCTTCTAATTGCAATTTATTTAAATCTGCCCATCGTGTTTCTGTATTCATATTTGAAGCAAAAACCAGTTTACGCCAAAGACGCTTTGGCAAATCAAATTGCGTTGATTTAAAAACTGTTTTTTTTGCTAAATCGAGCTTTATGGTTTTTAAAATATCTAAACAATCTTCGAAAGTTTTTCTAATAAAATTAACTTCAATTTGAAATTTATAATCACGGCTAGCCAATTCTAAAGCTCCAAATGCCGATAACTTTAAAATGGACGGCGCACTCATACCCCAATGGGTTATTAACAATGGTCCTTCACTCCATAAATCAGTATCTACAACTTTTACCTCAACATTTAAAGCCACAACTCCAGGGATATCTTGGATGCGTTCGTCTTTTATATTGAATGTAAACAATGATGGTACGGGTTGAGAAACTGAATGTCCTAAATCTTCTAAAAGCTTCCAAATTTTTGGGTTACTACCTGTGGCTACAACTATTTTTTTTGCTAAAAATTCACCTTGGGTTGTTTCTATATGAAATAACTCATCATGTTTTTCAATAGTTTTTACAGAATGATTGTATAAGATATCCACATGATATTTTTCAGCTTCAGCTAAAAAGCAATCGATAATAGTTTGCGATGAATTGGAAACTGGAAACATTCTACCGTCATCTTCAATTTTTAATTCTACACCTCGTTTTTCAAACCATTCTATAGTATCACTGGTCATAAATTGATGAAAAGGACCAAGTAATTCTTTTTCACCTCGCGGATAATTTTGTACTAATTCTTGTGGAATAAATTCTGCATGTGTTACATTACAACGCCCACCACCAGATACTTTTACTTTGGTAAGCACTTCTTTTCCGCGTTCTAGTATAGCTATTTTTAAATCTGGATTTTGCTCTGCGATATTAATTGCGGCAAAAAAGCCTGCTGCTCCACCACCAACAACTATAACCTCTTTTTTTATCATAATCTATCTGGAAAATCTGAAATGATGCCATCTACACCATAAGATTTTATACGAGATATAGGCTTTAAGTTATTAACCGTATAAGTATATACTTTATAATTTTCTTTTAAATTTTCAACAATTTCCTCGGTTAACATGGTGTAATTTGGAAATATTGCAACCGCATTTACCGTTTCAGCAAAATTAACTGCCTCTTTTAAATTAGAAGCGGTTAGAACTCCCAGAGGTATATTTTGGTTTATATCGTAAACTTTTTTTAATGCTTTTTTCCGAAAACTAAAAATGATGATATTACTATAATCCCAACCCTTTTTTTCAACAAAAAAAGTAACTAATCTACTCGTCTCTTCAGAGGTATTTAGTCCTTTTAAATTTACAATTAACAAACATCTGTTATCAATAAAAATTAAAACCTCAGATAAAGTAGGGATTTTATAATTGCCTTTAACGGTAACTTTACGAAGTTGATTAAGTGTATATTTTGAAACTTCACCGCTAAAATTAGTCATTCTATCTAAAGTAAAATCTTGAAAAACCACCAATTCACCTGTTGCGCATCTGTGTACATCTATCTCAACGGCATCAACGCCTAAATCAATGGCTTTTTTAATTGACTCCAACGTATTTTCAGAAACATGCCCTTTTGCCCCACAATGCCCAATTTTAAGAAATGATTTATTCATGACTGCCTTTTAATATTTAAAATATCTGTAAATTTAGCATTATAAATTATGACTGCCTAAATGAATAAATTTCTTTTGTCTTTTTTTTTAATTTCATCAAGTTGTAATACTGGAAATTTAAAAATAATTGCCGATTTACCAAAAACCCTAAATGAAGCTTCTGGAATTGAAAAAACAATCGATTCTGATTTAATTTGGATGTTAAATGATGGTGGTAATTCACCTAAATTATATGGTGTTTCTATCAGTGGAAAAATAAAAAAAGAATTGAAAATTAATGCTAAAAATAATGATTGGGAAGACTTAACATCAGATCAAGAAGGAAATATTTACATTGGTGATTTTGGTAATAATGCTAACAAACGTAAAAATTTAGCTATTTTAAAGGTTAGTAAAGATTCACTTGAAAATAAAGGTGAAGTTAATATTGAACGGATTTCATTTAAATACGAAAATCAAACAAAATTCCCTCCGAAAAAGAAAAATCTTTACTTTGATTGCGAAGCATTCTTTCATTTTAATGATAGTCTATATTTATTTACTAAAAGTAGAGTAAAAAACGATTTTGGAAAAACTAACTTATATAGAATTCCTGCAAAACAAGGGCATCACATTGCTGAATATATATCGTCTTTTAATTCGTGTACAGAATTAGATTGCTGGATTACCTCAGCAGATATTAGCAATGATGGTAAAAAAGTAGTGCTTTTAAACTCAAAATCAGTTTGGCTATTTACTAGTTTTAAAGGTTCTGATTTCTTGAGTGGAAATGCAACAGAATTCCCTTTAAATCATAACTCTCAGAAAGAAAGTATTTGTTTCGAAAATGAAAATACACTTTATATTACAGATGAAAAAGCCCATGGAATGGATGGCAATTTATATGAATTTGAATTTAATTAAAACCCAAACCCAACTTTAAACGCTAAACGCAAACCGTCATCGCTACTAAATGCTGATAAGTTTAAAGTTAAAATATCTGCGGCATTTGCAAAAATCCCACCACCAATAGAAGTATTCCAAGAGTTTGAATTAAAAGCAGAATTATTATTTAAAACCAATTCATCATCAACCCAAACACGTCCGTAATCAAAACCACCATAAACACCTATATTTAATGGTAAAAGACCTGTTTTTACTTTCCGAAGATTTAAACGCAAATCGGTACTCTGATAAAATGAATTTTCACCAGAAAAACGTTCATTTCTATACCCACGCAAACCATTATTTGCACCTAAATTTGCTGCTTGGTAAAACTCAAAATCATCACCAAAAATAAAATGTGCTTTAGCGTGTGTTGCAAAAACAAGTTGCCCGCTAGACACTAATTTATAATCGAAACCTAGCTCAGGAATAAAGTACGCAAACCCTTTTGATTCTTCTAAATTAGATTTATAGCCAACTTGCAAACTGGTTTGCATTCCTAATGTAGGAAATGCTTCATTGTCCTTATTTTGATAAGTATAAGTAGCCTCAGCACCAACAAAATCTTTTTGATTATCTGTACCGTTTGCAACATAAAATGTGTTTATAAAACGATTACTAGTTTCCTCAACTTCAATAGATTCATAACTTAATCCTAACTTAAAATGCGCTCCTAACTCACCTCGCCAATTTAATGATGGTGCGAATTTTAGTGTACTTAATTTTACACGGTTATAATCCAAGTCGAAATTATCTTCATCATCTGCATTTGGGTTAGGTGTACTATTTCCAAATCCAAAGAAATTAATAGCATAATTAGGGCTTGTATATTTGGCATTTAAACCTAAATTCCAAGAACCAATTACATTAGCAAACTCGCCATTATATTCAAAATCAAATCCATTTGTTGCAAAATAATACGCTCCATAAATGGTATGTTGCGAACTAAAGGGGTTGCGTTCAAAACCATAATTGGTAAGCGTATTTACAAAGCCAATTTTAAATCCATCATCTGGATTTGCCCCTAAAGTTGGTATAAATTGATTCGCACTATTTTTTGGTTTAGCATAGTCGTATATATTTGTTTCATAGTCATCAGTCAAGTTT
Source organism: Flavobacteriaceae bacterium (assembly GCA_049791475.1). GTDB lineage: Bacteria > Bacteroidota > Bacteroidia > Flavobacteriales > Flavobacteriaceae > CAXBID01. The sequence continues at coordinate 27,506 of JBAQZZ010000085.1, forward strand.
TTACTGCCTTTATTGGTAGTAAACTCATTTTTCTTAGACTTGTAATCATACATCTTAACTTTTTTTCCGTTTTCAATGGTATATGTATCATTATTTTGCCCACCAATTAGCCTTACTTTAATTAAATTATCGCCTTCGCCAGTAACTTTAAATACATCTTTATCATCTAAACCATAAATCCAAATTTCTTTAGTATCGTCTTTATTGTATGTTTTTTCATGTAAAACCGTTCCTTTTTCCCCATTTTTAATACGGTATGCTGTGAGTTTGGTATTTCCATTTGGCATACGTTCAATTTCAAACAAATCGTCTTTATCGGTTCCTTTTACCAGCGGTATTCTATTAAGTACTTTATAATATCTATTTGCTATATCTGGAAGATTTTTAAGTCTTGCTTTAAGCACACGTTTTATCTCGGTAATCGTTTTATCTTGAACTTCTTTTGGGAACGCTTTTAATGCATTATCAATAGCATCATCTGTTAAGTTTTTTTTAATGAATGCAACCTGTTCTTGCCATTGCTGTTTTGTGGTTTCATTTAGCAACATCATATCTAACGAATACGGACTAAAATTAAATCCTTTTACATTTCTAATATCATCATTAAAACCTTCCATGAGTTTTAGCGGCGGCACAATCCGGGTTGCTAAATTCATTAAAGCACCATCGCCCATATTAGAAAAGGCCTGATCTCTATCTCTAGGAATTGGTCTATAAACCACTTTATCACCTTCTTTAAACTCTGCCCAACGCCATTGATCGACGTGCCTGTCCCAATCGCCAATAGCCATGTCAAATAATCGTGCTCTTAAAAACATAACGTCATCAACTACATATTTTTCATCTTTACGTAGTTTCTTCATTAAATCATCAGTACTTTCAATTTTGTTAGCATTTCCGAAGCTTTTAAGATTTCCATGGCCGTCTGAAACATGTTCTTCAATCATATATAATTCATCACCAAAATCTTGATTAAAACTGGCTAAGGCATTCTGTTTTGGCACAAAATATAATACAGGATTGGTGTGGTATAAATTAACAGCATCCGATAATTCACCGGTAACAAATGGCGCATACGGATGCGAGCCTGTGTAAAAGTCTTGTAATAAACTCTCGGTAGCTGTTCCTTCAAACTGACCTTGAATATATTGATCTTTAAAAGCCATAGCTTGTAAATACACGGTTGCGCTTTTTCTAATAGCACGCATAACATAACGCTTTCCTTCTTTATTTTCCAATTGGAGTGATTTGGATTGATGGCCTCCACCTTTGCGTGTTGGTATTAATCCGCCAAAAAGGGTGTCTAAATTAACTGTTGGCACATTTACTTTTGTACCATAATATGTTCTGTAACGTTCTCCCCAAATATATTTATAGAAGCCACTTTTTGTAATTTCATTTTCTGAATAAACTGAAACTTCTTTTTCATTTGGATAAGATTGATAAACGACATTATTCTCTTTTTTATCTTCTGGAAATACTTCCGTTTGAAAAATCACTTTATCATCTTTTGCTGAATAAAATTGAACAACTGATGAGCCATCTTTAAACACATCTAATCTTGCAAAACCAGGATCGCTTGCCGAAAAATAATCATTTACATTACGTGTAGCTGTTGACTTTGAACCTGCACCACTAACTATTTGAGGCAAATTATCTTGGATTAAATACTGTAAACTATGTTCGTGCCCAGAAACAAAAATGACTTTATCGTTTTCTTGAGCAATAGTTACAACACGCTTTTTAAAGGTATTATATTTTGAGTTTTGTAAATCGGCTGGCGATACCCCACTAGTTTTTCTTAGTATGTTTTTTAAAGTTCCTAAAACTGGTATAGGTTTTAAATGAGAAACAAAATCGTATTGACCACCGTGAGGCCCATTTGTAAACATAGGATGATGCATAGCAATAATGGTAGTTTTACCTCGGGCTTTTTTAACTAAACCTTCAAACTCTTCAAAGAACTTGAATCGTGTTTTAATTTCACAATCATCATTTATAGTTGGGTGTTTATCCCAATTTGTTAAGTACCATTCTGAATCAATAATGATCATAACTATATCATCTGAAATATCTACTTTTTCAATAGGGCAACCCTTTTCTGGTAAGAATGTATTCTTCCCTAAACTATCTTCAATAAAATCTTCTTGCCTTTTTAGGCCTTTTAGTCCATCACTATACCAATCATGATTTCCTGGAATAAAGATAGTTTTGCCTTTAAAGTTCTTAACCACATTGGTTTGAACCTTTAATTGATGTTCAGCAAAAGCTCTATTCTCATCACTTTTTTTTGGCAATCCTTTTGGATAAATATTATCGCCTAAAAATAATGCGGTACTATTTTTTGAAGCTTTGTTAAGAGCCTCTTTAAAATCTTTTATAGCTTCAGATTCAAATCCAATGGGTGAATTTCCGCCATCACCTATTAAATAAAAGGAATGTGCAACGTTTTTATCTGGAAACGAAAATGATGTTTTATTATTTTTAAACTGAGGCTTATAAGTAGCACAAGCATTTATAAAAATAATTAAAAAAACTAAAACGATTTTAAATTGTAACTTCATAATTGGTGGTGGTTAATGCATTAAAGATAATAATTATATCAATTCTGTATCTATAATCACTTCACTTTGCAATGTTTTATGTACTGGGCATTTAGACGCAATTTCTTTTAAGCGTTGTTTTTGTTTTTCATCTAAATTCCCTATAAATTTTAATCGCTTTTGTAAATGGTCTATATGTTTAGGTTGATCTAAATCTAACATTAAATCGTCACTATGCTTTTTAGAATAGGTTATATATGCAAAGACTTCTTGTAAATCCCATTGTTTACGCTGAGCATACATTTTTAGTGTCATTACCGTGCATGCTGCAAGTGCTGAGCTTAAATAATCGTATGGAGACGGTCCAAAATCTGCACCTCCAATACTAGCCGGTTCATCTGCAATAAAATTATGTTTTCGAGTTTGTATGGTGGTTGTGAAATTATCTTCTAATAAGTTTAAGTGTGCCACCAATTGCTCTCCTTGGGTATGCAACATGGTGTTTTCTTTTTGTTCAAAATAGCGTTGTACCCATGTTCCAATCATATTACCCACATATATACTATCTTTTGAATTTGATAGTAAATGATCTGCATCATCCAAACTCACAAAACTTTTTGGGTGGTGTGCGTTATGGTATAGCTTATGTGCATTTTCAATACCCACAATCCCATCAAAAGGCGCATGCATAATCAATAATGGTTTTCTTAAATTTTTAGTGATTTCTGGTAAATTTATTTTACCAAAATCGTTCACAAACTCTTCATTAATTTTAAAAGGTCTTCCGCCTATATTTACTTGCACTTCGCCTTTTTCTTTCACCTCATCAATACCATGAGAGAACAAATGAGTAACATGACTAACGGTTGCTGGCGCACCTACAGTAGCTACTGCTTTAATGTTCTCTAATTTTGATGCTGCAACAATAACTGCGGCACCTCCTAACGAATGACCAACCAATAAACTAGGTGCTACGTAATTCTCTTTTAAATAATCACTAACAGCTAATAAATCATCCACATTTGCAGAAAAATAGCTTTCGGCAAATTTGCCCTCACTTCTACCTAATCCTGTAAAATCAAAACGTACTACACCAAAACCATGGTTGGTAAGTGAACGACTGATATTTCTAACTGCAGACGAGGTACTATTACATGTAAAACAATGCGCAAAAATGGCATAATAATGTGGTTTTTCATCTACAGGTAGCTCTAAGTAAGCTTGTAATTTGTGTCCTTTTTTATTTTGAATATTGAGTTTGGTGCTTTGCATTTTTTAAATGTTTTAACTTGTTTTGATTAGAGCAACTCGAAAATTGTTCTAGTAATACTTGCAATTTAGGACTGATAAAGTTTTTGCAAAATGGCTTTTCTGGATTACTATAATAGTAATTTGTTATGCCTTCCCGAGATGCTTTAAAAGCTCAAACGGAAAAACCTGAGTTATCAATTGGTTGTAAATTGATTTTGAAAACTTTCTACAAAGCGTTCAGCATCGTGTTTTTGCTCTTCAAAAAACGTATACACCGCAGAGCGGTATTTGGTTCGCATAGAATGATTTGATGTACTTTTATGGGTATTTAAATGAATTTCAATAAGCGTTGTTAATGAGATTTTAGCAACATTAAAATGTACAATAACTGCTTCTGAAAATGAATTATGCTGTCCTGTTGAAGCCACAAAACCTTGCTCTACTTTTGAAACACCAAGTAAAGATTGAAACACAGCTTCTGTACACCAATGACAGCCACCACCAAATGCTATTTTAGTTAGTTTTTTCAAACTAAAGCTTTTAAATTATTTAACAATATTAACAAAAGGCTCTTCAAATCGTAAAAAATGGCAGGTGTATCCATTTGGCTTTCTTACTAAATAATCTTGATGCTCCGGTTCTGCAAGCCAAAACGGAGAAAAGGGCTCTAAAGTTGTAGCGACTTTTCCATCCCATTTCTTTGACTCATTTACAATATTTATCATCTCCTGGGCTATTGCTTTTTCTTCCTCATTTTGATAAAAAATTGTTGAACGATAACTTGACCCAATATCGTTTCCTTGCCTATCAACCGTTGTAGGATTATGAATTCTAAAGAAAAAATCCAGTAATGCTTTAAAAGAGGTTTCATTAGAATTATAGGTAATTTCTATTCCTTCTGCATGTCCTGGATGATTTCTATACGTTGGATTCTCATTTTGCCCGCCTTGATAACCTACTTCTGTGTCTATTACACCTAGGCGCACTCTAAATAGATCTTCCATTCCCCAGAAACATCCTCCTGCTAAATATGCTTTTTTATGTGTTGTCATTTCTCAATTTTTAATGATTTGTTTTTATTAAATGATTTGTTTTTATTAAAAATAGACTTGGTTATGCTATATTTTGCTTTCATATAAATATCCTCTGAATAGCTTTCATGTATTATATTTATGTGTTTTAACAAACTCATTACGAACTACAAGACAACATAGAACATCCTACTTTATGGCGCGCCCAATCTGGACGTTTTGCAAACCATTTTTGATATTCTGGTTGCTCGTTATAAGGTTTTTTAAGCATTTTAAACAACTCATCTATAAACTTATAATCGCCTTTATCCGCTTCATCAATGGCTAATTGCGACATATAATTACGCAACACATATTTAGGATTTACCATATTCATCTTCTCCTTTCTTTCTTCATCTGAACATTTTTCATTTTTTAATCTTTCAGCATATTTTTTAAACCAAACTTTCCATCGTTTTTCAATATTTCCGACAACCTCATCTGGTTTATAAAATGCATTGTGAATGACGCTTAACCCTTCTGAAGTATTTTCAATTTTAAAATTACTCAGATTTCTAAAGAAAATAGTCATATCTGTTTCGGTTTGATGCAAAATATTCTCTAGTTCTAAGATTAGTTTTTGATCATTTTCATCTTCATTCTGAAAGCCCAACTTAGAACGCATCATATTTAGCAACTTCTCTTCAAAACCTGTCTTATATTGATTTAAAATCGCTTCTAAAGGTTCAGCTTCTTCAATTAATGGATAAATCGCATTAGCTAATTGCAGTAAATTCCATAAACCAATATTCAGCTGATTTCCGTAGCGATACCGTTTATTTTGTCTATCGGTTGTATTTGGTGTCCAGCCATATTCATAACCTTCCAACCAGCCATAAGGTCCGTAATCTATCGTTAAACCTAAGATTGACATATTATCGGTATTCATCACACCGTGAACAAAACCGACACGTTGCCAATGGATAATCATGTCTAAAGTTCGTTCTGAAGCTTCTTTAAAGAATGCGATATAAACTTCTTTTGATGGTTTTCCTAAATGGGCAAAATGATGTTTAATTGTATAATCTACCAAAGTTTTAAGTGTCTCATTATCTTGTCGTGCAGCAAAAATTTGATAGTTACCAAAACGCAAAAAGGATTCGGCTGTTCTACATACAATCGCTCCTTTTTCATAAGCTGAATTGCCATCGTACATCACATCTCTTAAAACCTTATCACCTGACAATGCTAAAGATAAAGCACGTGTTGTTGGTACACCTAAATGAAACATGGCTTCGCTACATAAATACTCTCTGATAGATGAGCGCAATACCGCTAAACCATCTGCGGTTCTAGAATATGGTGTTTCTCCAGCTCCTTTTAATTGTAATGCCCAATTTTTGTTTTGATGCTCAACTTCAACTAAATTAATGGCACGACCATCGCCTAATTGTCCTGCCCAATTCCCGAATTGATGTCCACCATAACACATGGCATAAGGGGTTGTATCATTTAAAACTTTGTTTCCTGTGAATACGTTTAAAAATTCTTCGCTTTTAGCATCAACTTCAGTGAGCCCAATATTTTTTAGCATTTCTGGAGACACATGTAATAATTCTGGTTTTGCAGTTTTTTTTGGAATTACATTAGAAAAACATGCTTTTGACACTTGCCTTCTGGTATTTCCCAAAATTGGGTCTGCGGGTAATTTTTTATTGAATTTATCTTTTATATTTAATTTCATATCAATTTCTCAATCCATTTTTTTAAATTAAAAGAATCGAATAATGGTGTATCGCAGCACACACAACTGTATTTACCTACTTCGTGGATACTACAAAGCGCTCCAGTATGAGGTCGCTCTGTTCCTTTTTGTTTGGTAATTCTAAATTGTTCTGGAGTTAATAAAGCCTTCCATTCGGCTTCTGTTTTTTCGACACGTTTGTTTGGAGTTGGGTTTCCTTTTATAGAAAAATTAATCACTTCTTTCCAAGTTAGCATAATATGTATTCCTTTCTTTTTTAGTTAATTTATAATATGCTTTTTTAATACAAAATAAGTCGAAACTCTAATCAAAAACTTACAGGTCTTGATTTTTTTAAAAAGCATTGAAAGCATTCATGAAAATAACGACAAATATTTACGTTTTAATAGCTATTACTTTTGTTAAATAAAGTTTAGTATTTTTACTTAAATTATTGATTCTATGGACAATCTTATTGCTAAATCTGAAAAATTCGCGACCGCTCTTTTAAATGAAAAGTTAGATAGCTCTTTTGTCTATCATAATTTAACTCACACGCAACGTGTTGTTGAGAAAGCAAAAGAATTAGCAGAGCAATGTGGATTAAGCGATTCTGAAAAACACATACTGATATTGGCTACTTGGTTACATGATACTGGTTATACCAAAAATATTAAAAATCATGAAGATGAAAGTATTGTCATTGCTAAAGATTTTCTTAGCTCACAAAATTGTTCTGAAAAAGATATTGATGCTGTTTGTAATTTGATTTTGGCAACTAAAATAGATTATGTTCCAAAAAATCAATTAGAAAAAATTATTAGAGATGCTGATTGCGCCCATATAGGTAGCAAAAGCTACTTAGAAGTTTCAGAATTGCTTCGAAAAGAATGGGAACTTACTTGCAATAAAACTTTAACTGAAGCTGAATGGTTAGATGAAAATATTAACTTTTTAACAACCAAACATCGTTTTTACACTAATGAAGCTGCTATAAATTGGGATAAAAGAAAAAGTAAAAATATTTCACGACTATTGAAAACTAAAAAAAAACTAAATGCAGAAAACAAAAAGCTTAATCAGAAAAAAGAAGAGTTAAGCTTCAAAAAAAACAAGGTAGCATTACCAGAACGTGGTATAGAAACCATGTTTCGTGTTACCCTAAAAAATCATATTACTCTGAGTAATATTGCAGATACAAAGGCTAATATTTTACTTTCTGTAAATGCTATTATTGTTTCTTTAGTACTATCAAATTTAGTTTCAAAATTAGATAATCCATCAAATAAATACTTAATTATCCCAACTGTTATTTTTGTTTTATTTACTGTCGCATCCATCATACTTTCTATTTTAGCAACACGCCCAAATGTAACTCGTGGAGAGTTCACCAAAGAAGATGTGACAAATAAAAAAGTAAACCTTTTATTCTTTGGAAACTTTCATAAAATGAGCCTTAAAGATTTTGAATGGGCAATGGGAGAAATGATGCAAGACCGAGATTATTTATATTCCTCAATGAAAAAAGATCTTTATTTTCTTGGTTTAGTTTTAGACAAAAAATATAAAATACTAAGATTAACTTATAGTGTTTTTATGGTTGGTATTATAGTAAGTGTAATTGCTTTCGCTATTGCTTTTCAAGCTTCTGGAGCAGGAGCTTAAGCCTTTATTTCCTTCATTAAATCATCATAAGTATAAAAGGCTTTATCACTCGGGTTTTTATGATATAATACACTAACACGAATAGCTTTTAAGCCTGTAACAGCCTGTAAATCTTGAAGTTCTAAAATTTCAACATCGGTATCTAAATAATTTTTAGATTGTAAAAATTTAATATAACTTAAATACTCTCTCTCATCTTGTTTTTGAGAATATATAACGGTTATTTTACCTTTATCGGTAATTCGTTTATTGGTTCCTTTTATGTAAGCTTTATCAACTCGTTTTTTAACAATTTCATATCTGGCATTGTAAGTACCATCTACATCAAATTGCTTTTCATCCATTCTAAAACTTATAGATAACGGTTGATTGAAAACTAAAATCATTGAAGCAACATCTAACGCCACAGGAAAATTAGATTGCATTTGATAATAAGCGTTTTCCATTTCGCACATTACTTGAAGTTGCCACAATCTTAAATTATATAAATAAATAGGATTGAAACTATCTTCTTTAGTAATAGATTCACCTATATACATATTATGCTCTACACCATCGGTTTTAAAACGCTCAAAATAATGAGGATACATAAGTTGTGATTCCTC
>JBAQZZ010000086.1:0-9247 GCA_049791475.1 Flavobacteriaceae bacterium
ATTATTACATTGTCGTGGTTTTGAATAGTGTTATAATTTCTTGATAAAAAAAGCTTATTTCGCATAGTGATTTTAAGGCTGTCATTTTTTCTAATTTAATAAAGTATTATACATTTATTTCCGTTTCAATTTGTTTATCTTTACAATAGATTGAAATTCTAACAAGCATAGTTAAAATCAATCCCTGTGGTAGCTATCAGGCTACCTTATAAATAAAAAATTTGCAAATCCCTTTGTTTATAAAGGTTTGCGGTACTGGGTTTGAATCCAGTCGAGGTCACAAAATTAAAGCCCTAATAACTTATAAATTAAGTTTTTAGGGTTTTTTATTTTCTGTTATTTAAATTAGTAATCTTTTAAAATTTGCTAAATTATTTTAACTCTTTTTTTAAAGAAGAATTAGAATAAAATAATTTTTTAGTATTGATAAACAAGGAATTTTTGTTGGTATAACTCAAAATTTTAATTTTTCATATATAATATTAATTTGTACCTTGTTGAAAATTAGTTAACCAACCTTTAACCATTGAGATTAAATTTTTTTATACGACCCTCGTACTACTTTTGTGTGCGTCATTTTGGAATCTTAATATGCACATTGTTTTTAGTTTTTAGCTGTGGAAAATCATTGCCAGAAGAAGTTGAGTTGGCCTATGAGTCATTACCAGAATATATAGACTATAATTTTCATATCAAACCCATTCTTTCAGACCGTTGTTATACCTGCCATGGTCCAGATCCTGGAACAAGAAAAGCTGGTTTACGACTAGATATTGAATCAGAAGCCTTTAAAAAATTACAATCAGGAAACCATGCCTTTGTAAAAGGAAGTATTGGCAAAAGTGAGAGCATCTATCGTTTATTAAGTAAAGATCCTGAGTTGATGATGCCACCTCCTGATTCTGAACTTAGTGTTTCAGCAGAAGAAATAGCCATGATTGCAAAGTGGATTGATCAAGGGTCAGACTGGAAAGAGCATTGGTCTTTTTTAGCATTCGAAACTCCCAAAATTCCGGTTATAAAAAATGATTGGTCGCGTACAAACAATATAGATTTTTATGTACAAGATAAATTATTACAAATTGGTATGTCTCCATCAGTTGAGACTGATAAGGAACATCTTATTAAAAGAGTAACATTAGATCTTACAGGATTGCCACCTTCAATTGAAGAAATAGATGATTTTTTAAATGATTCTTCCGAGAATGCCTATGAAAAAGTTGTCGATCGACTACTTCAATCTGACGCCTATGCTGAACGTATGACACAAGAATGGATGGATGTGGCTCGATATTCTGATTCACATGGCATATCGTTTGATGGTCTTCGCACGTCATGGCCTTATCGCGATTGGCTTATTCAGGCTTTTCAAAATAATATGCCATATAAAGATTTTATAACACATCAGGTTGCTGGTGATCTTATTCCAAATGCAAACGATCAATCCACTATAGCTACGTCATTTTTAAGAATGAATCCTTTAGAGGCCTCGGGAGGATCCATCCCTGAGGAATTTCGTGTAGAGTATGTGAACGAGCGTGCAGGTTTTGCAGGAACCGCATTGTTGGGCTTAACTGTAGAGTGCGCCAAGTGTCACGACCATAAATATGACCCTATTTCGCAGAAGGAATTTTACCAAATGGCAGCGTTTTTTAATAATACAGAAGAATTTGGTTTGGCTCCAGTAGATTCAGACAGACCTCCAACATTGATGCTTTTTACTGATGAGGAGAAGTCTCAGATAAATACTTATATTTCTAACTTAGAAACTGAAGAGCAAGCACTTAACAAACAAAGAAAAGACCTCGCTTCAACCTATAAAAAACCACTTCCAACAAAACCTGTTGCAAAACCTAGTGCGCATTACGTATTTAATTCCATAAAGTATTACAAGAAAGAAATTAAACCTAGAAAACCTAAGGAAGACAAGAAAAAGAAGACAAAAGCCAAAGAAAAGAAGAAAGATACTGTCGCAAAGAAAAAGAAAAAGAAAATTTTTGTAGACATGCAAATGCTTGATGAAAATAAGAATGCTGAAGCTAATTTAAAGGTTACTTTAACTGATGGAAAATATGGAAAGGCAGCTTATTTTAATGAAGAATATGATATTGTAACCCTTCGTAAGATGGGTGAGTTTGAACATCATGACCCGTTTAGTATTAGTACTTGGGTTTCTACTGAAAAAGATTCTATTAACTTATCTCAAGTCATTATTGGTAACTCTGGAGATGTTTTTCAATATCATCGCGGTTGGGATTTAGCCTTGGATTCTTTAAACCATGTTAGAGTTCGTTTTATACATCGTTTACCTGATGAGTTAATTTCTGTGACCTCTCTAGAACCAGTAAAATTTGATACATGGCAACATGTTGGCTTTACCTATGATGGCAGTAAAAAAGCCAAAGGAATTTCATTGTTTGTTAATGGTGAAAAGATGGCTACTAAAATTGATTTTGATCAATTAAAACGCTCTATAGTTCCTATTAGCCCTTATACTATGAAGCCAGATACAATATCAATGGTTGTTGGTAGAAGTAATAGTTTTTACATGGGTGATCTTGGGTTATTTAAGGGTAAAATTGATGATATTAAAATATATGATCAGCAACTTTCACAATGGGAAATGGCCAATTTAGGGGAAGCCAATTTAGATTCCGATAAAGCTGAAATTCAAGAAGAACATTGGTTTTTACATGATAAGAATCTGTTAGCTAAGCGTAAAAAAATAAAGACTACCAGAAAAGAACTTGGAGCTATATTAGACAGTGCCAATCAAATTATGGTCATGAAAGATATGAAGGTGCCTCGAAAGACTTACGTTTTAAATAAAGGGCTCTATGATCAACATTTAGAGGTCGTAGAGCCAGGAGGCATCAATAAGGTTCTTCCTTACAGTGATGATTTGCCTAAAAACAGGCTGGGTTTTGCTCAATGGTTATTTGATTCTGAAAATACTTTAGTGCCTCGTGTAGCCATAAACAGATACTGGCAAATGATATTTGGAAAAGGTTTGGTAAAAACAGCTGAAAATTTTGGAAGTCAGGGTGAAAAGCCGAGTCATCCAGAATTATTAGATTGGTTAGCATCAGATTTTGTTGCTCATGGTTGGGATATTAAGCATGCTATTAAACAAATGGTTATGTCTAATACGTATCGTCAGTCGTCTTTTTGTCCAGAAGAACTTCGTGAGTTAGATCCTGAGAATAAATATCTGGCTAGAAGTCCATCATACCGTTGGTCAGCCGAAATGATTCGTGATAATGCTTTAAAAGCAAGTGGTTTATTGGTTCAAGATATTGGTGGGCCTAGTGTAAAACCTTACCAACCTGAAGGACTCTGGAAGGAAGTGCTTATGGCTTCCAAAGAGTTAGCTAAATATGAAAATGACACAGGGAAAGGCTTATACAGAAGAAGTCTATATACCTTTTCGAGACGGTTTGCACCAAACCCTTTTATGATCAATTTTGATGCAACGCCTAGAGAAATTTGTACTATTCGCCGAAATGTTACCAGTACACCTTTACAAGCACTTACATTACTAAATGACCCGCAGTTTTTTGAGGCTTCACGTGTTTTATCTGAACAGGTACAAAAAGAACATCCAGATAGTATTGACCAACAAATACAATTGGCTTTCCGGAAATCTACAGGTTTAACACCTTCAGAGAAACAAATTGATATACTAAAAGATCAATATAATAAATCTCTTGAAAAGTTTTTAGAAACACCGAAACTAAGTGATTCTATTTTATCGGTTGGTGAACGACCATTTGATAAATTGCTTGCAAAAAATGAAACGGCTGCCCTTACTCTAGTTGTGAGTACGATATTTAATTTTGACGAAACTTATACGAAACGCTAATATGGACGATCAACACCATCATCATCATCATCACCATAACCCTATAAGCAGAAAAGATTTTCTGAGTAAAGCTTCACTAGGGCTAGGAGCTTTATCACTAGCTTCACTTATTAATCCATTGCACGCATTGGGTTCTTCATTTAAACCAACCTTTGGAAAAGGACCTCATTTTGCTCCAAAAGCAAAACGTGTTATTTTTCTAAATATGATTGGCGCGCCTTCACAGTTAGATTTGTTTGATTACAAACCTATTCTAACCAAAATGCATGGGGTAGAATTACCAGAAAGTGTTATGGGAGACCGCGTAACAGCATCAGTAATAGCTCAAGCTACAAAACCTATTGTTCGTCCAATATATGATTTTAAACAGCGTGGAAATAGCGGCATGTGGATGAGTGATTTGATGCCACATATGGCTCAAATAACGGATGATTTATGTATGATTAATTCCATGTACACAGAATCTGTCCAGCATGAACCTGCACAAATGTTTACCCACACAGGATCAGAAATTCCAGGAAGACCAACTATGGGTTCTTGGGTTAGTTATGGCTTAGGATCTGCAAATGAAAACCTTCCAAACTATATAGCTCTAATGACTAAGGGTAATGAAGGTGGCGCTTCACGCTTATTATCTAGTGGTTTTTTACCAGCCGAATATCAAGGGGTTCAATTTAGAAGCGGTAAAAACCCCGTATTATTTTTAAATAATCCACCTGGAGTTACGGGAGAAATGAGACGAGATCAACTCGATCATTTACAAAAATTACAACAACAAAATTTAAATACTTGGGATGACCCAGCTATTAAAGCTAAAATGACCCAATATGAAATGGCGTTTAGGATGCAAACATCAGTTCCTGAAGTTATGAATACAGAAGGTGAACCCGATCATGTTTATGAATTATATGGCGCTGATAGTAAAAAACCTGGCACTTTTGCAAGTAACTGTCTTTTAGCAAGACGACTTGCAGAACGTGGCGTAGGATTCATTCAAGTGTATCACGGCGGTTGGGATCATCATAGTAATTTACCAAAACAAATACCAAAGCGGTGTAAAGAAGTAGATCAAGCTTCCGCAGCTTTGATTATGGATCTTAAACAACGTGGATTATTGGAAGATACTCTAGTAATTTGGGGAGGTGAATTTGGTAGAACCAGTTTTTCTCAAGGCCAACTTACTAAGGATAATTTTGGACGCGATCATCATCCCGATGCCTATACCATGTTAATGGCAGGTGCAGGAGTAAAGAAAGGATTTACTTATGGAGCAACAGATGATTTTGGTTATCATATCACAGAAAACAAAGTACATGTACACGATCTCAATGCTACCATTTTACATCTTTTAGGTTTGGATCATGAAAAACTGAATTATAAGTACCAAGGACGTAGATTTCGATTAACGGATGTGCACGGTAATGTTGTAAAAGACATCCTTAGTTAATGGAGTGGGATCTTTTTATTGGTCGATTTCATTCACTATTGGTTCATTTGCCAATAGGTATCTTTCTTTTGGGATATTTTTTAGAAATTCTCTTTCAATTTGGTTTTCGGAAACTCATAAGTTCACGAAACACTATCATTTTCATTTATACAATAGGCTTGCTTGCGGGCGTTTTGGCTGCTGTTACTGGTTGGCTATTATCCTTTAGTGAAGATTATGCAATTGATGCCTTAAACAATCATAAACTTCTTGGCATTGCTACCTTGGTTGTTATGTTATTCGTTATTATATATCAAATTAAAACGCCAGAAACTAAGAGCAAGCTGAAATTAACAGTATCAACATTAGCAATTATTTTGACAGGATTAACCGGACATTTCGGTGGAAACCTGACTCACGGATCAAACTACTTGTTGGAGTATGGTCCTAATAGTTTAAATGCCTATGAAGATATTAACTTAAACAGATTAAAAACAATAACTCCAGATTCTGTTCGGATTTATGGTGATATACTCCATCCCATTATTGAGAATAACTGTGTGGCTTGTCATAACTCTGAGAATTATAAAGGCGGATTAATTCTTGAAAGTTACAGCGACCTGTTTAAAGAGGCAGCTCACGCTGTGCCTGTAGTAGCCGGAAAGCCATATAAAAGTGAGTTTTTCTCTCGTGTTAATTTACCAGCAAATGATGAAAAGGCGATGCCTCCAAGAGGTTCAGGATTCAATTATACCGATATCGAGATTTTAAAATTTTGGATTGAAAATGGTGCAGATAGTCTAGCCACTTTTAATTCTGATTTGATGAGCGATGACCTTATACTGCTTATTAATCGTGATTATGGATTAGATTATAAGTCTAAACCCTATTATGAAAAAGTAAAAGTTGATAGTATAGACTATAAACTTCTTAATCAATTGAGACGTTCTGAGTTTAGGATCCAATATCTTAGTAAAACTAATTTCCTTTTAGATGTTAGTTTTAAAGGAGATTCTATTACTAAAGAGCAGGTTGAAGATCTCAATCAGGTAGCTAATCACATCACATTTCTTAATTTGTCTGATAGTGGTTTATCAGAAAACCTCATGGAAACCTTTGCTGAAATACCACATCTAAACAAGGTAAACCTCAGTAAAAATGAGCTGAATACCAAAATGATATCATTTCTCAAAAAACATAAAAATATTGAATCTGTAAATTTAAACAGCACAAACCTAACTAATGCATCTTTGAAAAGTTTACTAGAGCAATCAAGTTTAAAACGTGTTTATGTTTTGGACACAAAAATTACAGAAGACGAACTCAATACTTTAAAGCAAACAGTTGAAAATACAGATATCATTTCTGGATTTAAATTTGAAAAGTTTATTGAAGCTAAATCTGTTTTTTATGAAGAGAAACCAGAACGTTAATTTAAAAAATTAGGTCTTATTTAATTTTCATACAGTTGGTGTTTCCTGAATAATCTTTAGCACAAATAGACAAAGAATTATAATCAATAGTATTCGAGAAACTCGCATACCATAAGTTCTCACCATACCAAATCATGTTTATAGGTTCTGTATTTTCATTAGTTGTTAAGTTTATAAAACGCCAATCTTGTGGCATATTAGGGCTTTTATTATCATGAATTCTTGCCTTAACTATAATAGTGTTACTTTCCTCATTTTTGATAATTTGGTAGTTTGAAATAATAGGTGCAGCAGTATCTTCCTTTATGTTTTTACCAATAAAAATGCGTTCTTCAATACCTTCTTCACCTTCACCTTGACCCATAATGATATCCATTTTTTTATCATTATTTATATCGCCTAATACCATTGAGAGCGTAAGTGGAGTAGGGCTTCCTTTAAGAACGGGTTGTATAAGTTTAAATTTGCCATTTCCATCATTTTCTAGTAAACGGTCTTCACCAGTTAAAGAGCTTAATAGAAAATCTGGATCGCCGTCGGAGTCATAGTCTAAAAAGACAATGTTATTATCATCTTCACCAATATTTTCAGAATCTGGCCAAAGTACATCGGTAGTATCTATAAACCTTTCTCCTTCTTTATTAAAAAATAGGTGTTCGCGTCTGGAATAAGATTTACCTTTAACGATAGCTCCATCATTAACTGTAACCAAGTCAAGAAATCCATCACCGTTAACATCCATGGGTTCTAATTCATAGTTGTTCGTGTAAGCTGGCAACAGCCGTCTATCTTCAAAAAAACCTTTTCCATTATTTACAAAAATTCGACTAGTTCCACACCTTTTACATGATATGGCAATATCTAAATCAAAATCATTATCAAAATCAAAGAACTCTAAATCCCAAGAAAATTGTATTAAGAGATCTGGCATTTGAGTATTTGTCGCATCTGTAAAGTAACCATTTCCATCATTAAGCCAAAGCATCGTTCTACCGCCATTGTTGTTCATATTAGATCCAGAACCCCAATCTGATAATACTAAATCTAGGTCGCCATCATCATCAACATCACCCAATTCTAAATCGCCAATACTAGCTGCTATATTTGGAAATTGAGTTTCTGTAACATTTATAAATTCTCCTTTTTTATTACCTATGTAAAGTTGACTTTGAGTTTGATATGTGGTACCAACAATAATATCTGGTATTTCGTCTTTATTAATATCTCTAACTTTTATGACTCTTGATATGAATTTTTTGTCGCCAAAAATTTCTGATGTAACTTCTTGAAACCGTGTATTGGCACCTTTATTTATAAATACACGACTAGATTCTAATTCTCCGGGTTCAGAATAGTTTCCACCATTGGCAAATAAAATATCTAATAAACCATCATTGTTAATATCTGCAACTTCTACTCGGTTTGTCCATTCACTGGTTTTGGGTAAATAGGTTGATGTTTCGTCCACCCAAAGTTCGTCTGTTACATTTAATGGTAATGCTTTTGCTTGATTATTGTTCTCTTTACATGAGCATAAAACTACGATTATGAAAACTTGAATAATTGTTTTTAATAAATTCATACTATGTAATTTTGTCGAAGTTGTTTATAAATTTTTTCAAATTTAGAATGGGTTTTAATTTGTGAAGTGCTTTCTGTATTTTAAAATTGAATTAATTTTTAGAGTGAAAATAGCTTATATTATAATAATATTAGCTCAAAGCATTTTTTGTAACAAACCAACGCCAACCTATAATTACCATTTCCAGTTTGGTTGCTTTTGATAAATCAAGTTGTTTTTTGGAATAACTTGGAAGTAGTATTTTATTAACTTTTGCTAAAAATTTAAAAACTTGCTTTTTCATTATATTAATAATCTTTGAAGTAAAAATAGTAAAACTTATTCTAGACTAAGCTTTACTTTTTTAATAAAGATTAAATAATCGATAAAATAAAAATTGTAAAATCGACTATAAGTTGTGCAAGAGTTATCATAATTTTTTGGTTTTAGGTTAATAAAATAGACTATGTTTTTTGATTGAGTTTTCAATATATATTTTTTGGAATCTTGTTTCCAAATGTTTTTATATAAATCGATGAATTTGAATACGAATATGTAAGTAAAAAAATAGAATTGATTTCAATATTTATGCGACTTCCTTTGTTTATGTTTTTATATGAAACTATATTTATATTTTATTGTTTCTATTTGAAACATTTTAAGGGGATTTTTGCCTATGTTTTTCAAAACCAAGGGGACTTTTAATTAAAAAACACTGTTTTGTTAGGGTTTCATCTTTTAGTGAAAGTAAAAACAAAAAAAAGACACTCATTTCTGAGTGTCTTATATTTTACGTTTATTTTAAATAAGTTACTTTTTTTTAGTTATTATTTCAATAACACCATTTTTACCTTTTTTCCCATATTTTTTATTAGCCGAATTGCCTTTTAATACATTCATACTTTTAATTTCATCAGAATCTAAATCTTCAATTTTATCTTTAGTTTCTTTACCATCAATTATAA
>JBAQZZ010000087.1:0-1610 GCA_049791475.1 Flavobacteriaceae bacterium
TCTCCTGTTGGGCTGTAATAAACGTATATCCAATTATTAGTTGCGTAATTTGGGTCTTTTTGTAAACCCATAAGTCCATCTTCTGAATTTACTTTTGGCGTGTGTAACGTTTTATGATATACATCTAAAGTAACAACATCTTTTAATTCTTTAGTCGCTTCTTTATATAATTTAATACCTCCTCTACGTTCTGCAATTAAAACATCATTATTTGGTAAAATAGCCATTTCTGTAGGCTCAAAAAAGTCACCTTCTTTTAAAGTTACTTTTGAAAATCGATCACCATCTGGTGGAATTTGGCTCGTAGATTTACTATAATCTAGGTTTTCATTTTTTCCTATAGCATATTGAATACCTCCTAAAATATGTTTTACAAAATCTGATTCTGAATAGCTATCGTCAGTATGACCCCCACCTGTATAAAATGCACGTCCACCGTCATACTCATGATACCACGCAATAGGATGAAAATCGCCATTTTGACCGCCTTTATAAGAAGATTCATCTAACGTTAATACAACATTTACATCTGAGTTTATTTTTTTGTAATTATACAATTCATCTGTTCTATGCCAAATGGTATCCTTTAAATGCTTATTTGCTATAAAGTCTTTGTCTTTTACTATGAAATCGGCTTCTGGAGTACCTTTTGGGTGGCTTAAAAATTGAGCTCCAACTAATTTAGTATACCATCCCCAATCATATTCCGTGTCGGTTGCTGCATGTATACCAACATACCCACCACCAGCTTGAATATAACGCTCGAAAGCAGCTTCTTGTTTATAATCTAAAACATTACCGGTAGTACTTAAAAATACTATAGCACTATATTTTTTTAAATTTTCGTCGGTAAATAAGTCGGCATTTTTTGTGGTATCTACTTCAAAACCATTTTCCGAACCTAGTTTTTGAATGGCCGTTATTCCAGTTGGAATTGATTTGTGTTTATAACCCGAGGTTTTTGAAAACACTAATACTTTTGGAGTACCTTCTCTTTTATTACCACAACTAGTAAGAATAAAGGCAAATACAATAATTAAAACAAGAACAATTTTTTTCATTTAATAATATATTTATAATCAATAACACGTTTAGCTCAATTTATAATTTGAAAACTTATTTATCTAAAATAGCTTTTATATTTGGTTTAAAATAACTTGGTCCTTTTAAAACCTTGCCGTCTTCTCTATAAATAGGTTGGCCATCTGCTCCAAGCTTACTCATATTACTACGTTGTATTTCTTCAAACACTTCTTCTATTTTATCTTGCATACCATGTTCTATAATCGTACCACATAATATATAAAGCATATCGCCCAGAGCATCTGCAACTTCAATTAAATCGTTATTATTTGCAGCTTCAAGGTATTCTTCGTTTTCTTCTCGCATCAATTTGTAACGCAACATATTTTTGGCTAATCCTAAATCTGCTTTTGGAGTTTCTCTATGCCCTATTTTAAATGCGGTGTGAAATGCTTTTACGGCTTCTATTTTCTTCTTCATAAATTATCAGTTTGTCATTCCCGTGAAGATGGGAATCTCATCATTATTATTTAAATTTGCATAAAAATAACTATATGTTTAGTAAAGGTCAAATCATTTTCGGAATT
>JBAQZZ010000088.1:0-4826 GCA_049791475.1 Flavobacteriaceae bacterium
GTCTATAGGTTTCGACTATGCGCAACCTGAAAAACAAAATAATGTACTAATAATTAATAGATTATGTGTCATGTATTAATCGAACTCAGTCCATCAATGGACAAGCCCATATTATTTATGCATATAACTTGTTTCTAGTTATATGATAGGTTATAAGATAATAATTCACAAATTGCCTCGTCCTTCGTCCTCGCAATGACATACAACTAAAAACTATTTCAAACTCAACGTTGTAGAAATGGGAAAATGATCAGAATAATGTTCATCATAAGCTTTAAAACCATTTATATTAAATGAGTTTTCGGCAAAAATAAAGTCTATTCTAACGGGGAAAAATTTGAGATCATAGGTGCGTCCAAAACCATTTCCTGCTTCTTTAAAGGTATCCTTTAAATCACCTTTTATTTTTCTATAGACATATGAAAACGCTGTATTATTAAAATCGCCACAAATCACCATTTTATAATCGCATTGTTTTTTGTGCATTAAAAACAGTTCCGTTTGAAATTGTTGCATTTTAAACGTTGAACCAACACGTTTAAAAAGACGTTCAGAATTTTCGTTTTTAAGACTTTCTATTTTAGTATTTATCCTCAGAGATTCTAAATGCACATTATAAATTCTAATGGTATCTTTTGCCTTTATAACATCAACAAATATGGCATTATTGGGTGTATTTGGAAATTCTATTGAACCAGAATTTATGATTGGAAATTGCGAAAAAATGGCTTGTCCGTATTTTATTTTTTTACCAGAAAGTTTTTCAAACTTATACTTAAAAAAAGATAAATCAATATTTTTATGTGGATGGTATTCTTGAATACTCAAAATATCTGGAGCTTCGGTTTTTAAAAACTCAATAATGCTATCT
Organism: Flavobacteriaceae bacterium; assembly: GCA_049791475.1. Classification (GTDB taxonomy): domain Bacteria; phylum Bacteroidota; class Bacteroidia; order Flavobacteriales; family Flavobacteriaceae; genus CAXBID01. The sequence goes on from JBAQZZ010000088.1 coordinate 872, forward strand.
TCAATACCTTTTTCTGGAATCCAATCATACAAATTAAAAAGGCGAACATTGTAATTCATCACTTTAAAGTTGCCTGAATCTTCAATTTTCTTAGATGATGAGAATTTGTATAACGATCCAAAAGAAAAGTAACCAACCAACAACACAAATAAAGATAAAATAAGTTGCTTTTTAAGCTTTACTAACCAATATAAAAAAAATATAACATTTATTATAATAAGAAAAGACACGCCTAAATTAAGCACAGAAAGTAGCGCAAAAGTTTTTGGAGGTAAAAAAGGAAGTAAAAACGATAACAGTAATAAAACCGCAACAATACTATTGATGCTATAAATAATTTTATTTATGAAACCAAGTTTTTTCATTGTATTACTTTCCTGCTCTAAAAAGAAACTCTTTTTCTTTTGCTGTTAAACTATCATAACCGCTTTTGCTTATTTTATCTAAAATGATATCAATTTTCTTTTGATTGTTAAACTTGTTAAAATCGGTTTTAGTATAGCCACCAACTTTACTCTTATTTTTATGGACTGTTTTTAACGGTCCTTTTTTAGATGGCTTAAACATATTAGTAATCGCATCTATAAAGCGTTCAAAACCTTTTCCAATATCATGTCCTTTTAGTAATTGCTTGGCATAAAAATAGCCTAATAAGTCACCACCTAAGTGCGCTAAATTACCACCAGCATTTACACCAAATAAACCAAAAACATCCAAAATAACTATACCTACACCAACATACCATAATTTTAAATTAAAAGTAAAGAATCGTAATTCTTGATTAGGCATATATGCACAAAGAAAGATCAATAAAGCTCTAACTGCAGCCGAAGCACCAACTAAATAAGACTTCCCTCCAAAAACATCTGGAAATATAGAATAACATAATACGAATAACAATCCTCCAAAAATAGCTCCCAAAAAATAAATATTTAGCGCCATTTTAGGACTGAATAAATTAAGAAACATGCGCCCGATGACATAGAGCCAAAGCATATTAAAAAGAATGTGTAGGAAATCATAATGCAAAAAAGCATAGGTTATAATAGACCAAGGTTGAACAATGGCATTGGAAAAGTCGCTTGGTAATTCAAACCAACTTAAAGCTGATTTAAAAATTAACCCTAAAAGAAAAACCACCACATTGACTGCTATGATTTTTTCTAATACGTTAAGATTAGATAATTTTTTCTTTATGTCTTGAGTGAGTGATGTCATTAATCCCAACGGTTTCTATTAAATTGATTTTTTTTCCAATACCACATGATTAAAAATCCAGTTAGTGCACCACCTACGTGCGCCATATATGCGGTGTTACTTGGACTGAAAAACGATTGCCCTGTAAGGCCAGAAACTAAATCTAAAATAATAATTCCGGGTATAAAATATTTTGCTTTTATAGGAATTGGAAGAAAAATCAACATAAGTTCTGCATTAGGGTTCATCATCCCAAAGGCCGCAAGAATTCCCATAATACAACCAGAAGCACCTACCATACTTGCATTATACGCAGGGTAAATATCTTTTAACATATTAACTTGGGACTTACTAACACCACCAAGCACCTCATTAGTAGTAAGCATTTGTTTTATGTTCTCTTCGGTTAGGCCAGAATCCAACAAGGCATTATAATCAGGTAGGTATTGAAAATAGTAAAACGCAACTTGTAGCAACACAGCACCTAACCCCGAGGAAATATATATAAACAAAAAACGTTTTGAACCTAAAGTCTGCTCAACAGGTGTTCCGAACATCCAAAGTGCAAACATATTAAATAGAAGGTGCATTGCACCACCATGCATAAACATATGTGTAATAATTTGCCAAGGCTGAAAGGCATCATTTTTAGGAAAATACATGGCAAACCAATCGTAAAAAACACCATTTCCTATAAATAGAGTACCAATAAACATAATCACGTTAATGATTAATAAGTGCTTAACGGTTTCTGAAATTCGCATCATAATTTATATAAATTTTTTATCTAATTCGTCAACACTCATTGTAATAAATGTTGCTCTGTTCGTTGGCGAAACATTAGGTTCTTTACAAGCAAATAACTTATTTACTAAATGTTCTTGTTCATCTTTTTGTAATGATTGCCCTGTTTTAATGGCTAAACTCTTTGCCATCGATTTTGCTAACAAATCGGTAGCACTAAAATTACTATCAGGTACTTCATTTTCTACATCACTAATAAGTTGTTCTAAAATAATAGACACTTCACTTTCTGGAACACCAACTGGTACGCCTGTTATTTCTACCGATTCTTCTTTAACGTTTGAAAACACAAAACCTGTATGTTCCAAATCGTCTTTTAATTGTTGAATAATCACAATATCTTGATTGGAAAAATGAAGTTGAATCGGAAATAATAATTGCTGACTCACCGCTTCCTTTAAAGTTAAATGTTTAAGAAAATCTTCATATAAAACCCGTTGATGCGCACGATGCTGATCGATAACCATCATCCCTGATTTAATAGTGCTTACAATATATTTATTATGAAGCTGGTACGTAGTATGTGTATGCTCTATTTCTTTATCAGTATTGAATATTGAAACCGTAGCTTCCTCACTTTCAAAATGTATTTCGCTAAAATCGTGTTGGGTTTTTGTGCCTTTTGATTCTAAACCAACATACAAACTATCCCAACTTGAAACAGGTTCTTTTTTGTAGCTAAACGCTTTAGCTTTTGATGTCGACTCGTCTTTAAAAGGGTTATAACTTCTATCTACTTCAACAGCAGGTGTATTGGCAGTGTTTTTAGTGTAATTGTAAGGCGTATCTAAATTTGGGTCGCGTTCAAAATCTAAAACTGGGGCAATATTAAATTGTCCTAAACTATGCTTTACAGCCGAACGAAGTAACGCATAAAGCGTGTGCTCATCATCAAATTTAATCTCTGTTTTTGTGGGATGAATATTAATATCGATAGTTTGCGGATTCACCGTTAGATTTAAAAAATAAGTTGGATGTGTTCCGTTTTTTAATAAACCATCAAACGCCGATGAAATAGCGTGATTTAAATACGCACTTTTTATAAAGCGATCATTCACAAAAAAATACTGCTCGCCTCTGGTTTTTTTAGCGAACTCTGGTTTGCCTACAAACCCTGAAATTTTAAGAACCTCTGTATCTTCTTCAACAGGCACCAACTTTTCATTGGTTTTACTTCCAAAAATATTGACGATACGCTGCCTGAAATTACTAATTGGCAAATTAAAAGTTTCACTTCCGTTGTTATATAAAGCAAATTTTATATTAGGATGTGCTAATGCTACACGATGAAACTCATCAATAACATGCCGTAATTCAACCGTATTCGATTTTAAAAAATTGCGTCTCGCAGGAATATTAAAAAATAAGTTTTTTACTGAAATGGATGTTCCTTTTGGCGTAACAACGACCTCTTGAGATACTACTGCACTGCCTTCTATAATTATAGTATTCCCAATATCATCTACATCTTGCTTTGTTTTCAATTCCACATGCGCAATCGCAGCAATACTAGCTAAAGCTTCACCACGAAAGCCTTTGGTGTGTAACTGAAATAAATCGTCTGCGGTTCTAATTTTGGAAGTCGCGTGACGCTCAAAACTTAAACGCGCATCGGTATTACTCATGCCTTTTCCGTTATCAATAACTTGAACAAGCGTTTTTCCAGCGTCTTTTATAATAAGTTTTATAGAGTCAGCTTCTGCATCAATAGCATTTTCAAGAAGCTCTTTAACTACCGAAGCTGGACGTTGTACAACTTCTCCAGCAGCAATTTGATTAGCTACGTGGTCTGGTAAAAGTTGAATAATGTCTGCCATGTATTATTTTGAAAAGAAAATAGATAAATCGAAATCGATGATAAAAAGAAAAATTAAAACGAAGAATCCTATTAAAATTAAAATTGTTCTATTAAAACCCGAATTATTTCTATTTCTACTGTTTATTCTGGTTTCAT
>JBAQZZ010000089.1:0-12069 GCA_049791475.1 Flavobacteriaceae bacterium
AGCACCAACAGTAGTGGCTTCAACTCAAGAATTTTGCGATACAGCTACTGTAGCAGATTTATCAGCAACAGGAAACTCAATTGCTTGGTATACAGATGCAACTGGAGGAACTCCTTTAACAGCAACTGCTCCTTTAATTGATGGCGAAACCTATTATGCAACTCAAATAGATGCAACAACGGGCTGTGAATCTTCTTTAAGAATAGAAGTAACTGCTATAATTTATGAAACACCAATAGTTGGTGCATTGTCAACAACTCCAATTACAGCTTGTAATAATGCAACAATAGATTTAAATTTAGGTTTAGATGGAACTCAAGATAGCGGTGGAATTTGGTTTGAAGGACCAAATAATACAGGAATACTAATTGCAAACCCTACTATGTATGATGTTACAGGATTAAGTGCTAATACTTATGAGTTCACATATTACTTAACAGCTTCTGCCCCATGTGTTGATGATAGTATAACGATAACCGTTACTATTGAAGAACCTTTAAATGCAGGAACAAATAACGTACTAGATGTTTGTAGTAATAATGGAACAACCGATTTATTTTCACTAATAGGAAGTGCCGACACAGGAGGAACATGGTCTCCAGCTTTAACAAGTGGAACAGGAGTTTTTAATCCGTTAATCGATGCTCAAGGAACATATACTTATGCTTTAACAAATGCTTGTGGCGTTTTTTCAAGCGACGTTGAAGTTTCAGTATCACAAGCACCAAATGCAGGAACAGATAATGCTGTTTTAGTATGTATAGGTGATGGTGTAACCGATTTATTTACGTTTTTAGGAACATCTGCACAATCAGGAGGAACATGGACACCAGCTCTACCAAGTGGAACAGGAGAATTTAATCCTAGTACTGATGCAGCAGGAATTTATACTTATACAGTTACTGCCGTTGCGCCATGTGCAACAGATGCTACTGCTCAAATTTCAGTTACTGTTGATGATAGTAATGCACCAACGGTAAATGAAATAAATCCGCAGTTTTGTGTTAGTGATGATCCAACCGTTTCAGATTTAGATAGTGCTTTAACTAGTACAGGAACAATAATTTGGTATGAAGATACTGGTTTAACACTAGTAGCAAACGCAACAGATGATTTAATTGATGGAGAAGATTATTATGCAACACAAACCAATAGTTCGGGTTGCGAATCTTCAGTAAGCACACCTTCAATTACTGTAACAATTAATGATGCTCCTACGCCAATAGTATCATCTTCAAATCAAGAATTATGCATTAGTGATAATCCCACAATAAGTGAATTAAATGCAAGTATTAATTTCAATGCATCTATTTACAATGTTGCTTGGTATGATTCCAATATTGATGGTTCTCTAATTTCGGATAGTAGTTTACTTGCTATTGGAGAAACATATTATGCTGTTTTAATTGATTTAGCTACAGGATGTGAAAGTAGTGTACGATTAGAATTAACGCCAGATTTAACATCATGTGGTGATTTAATTATACCAGATGGATTTTCTCCAAACGGCGATGGCGTAAACGATACTTTTGATATTGATAATTTAGCGATTTTATATCCAAATTTTGAAATGGAAATATATAATCGCTATGGCAATATTGTTTATAAAGGAAATGCAAATAGTCAAAGATTTGACGGCACATCTAATCAATCTAGAACATTGGGTAGTGGCAATTTACCAGTTGGAGTTTACTTCTACATTTTCAAATTTAATGATGACGAAAATGAACCACAACAAGGACGCTTATACTTAAGTAGATAATTTGTAGATGAAGCAAAATTTAGAAAAATGAAACATTTAAATATATATTTTAAAATACTTGTTTTCTTAAGCTTGGCGTTAGTCTTGTCATTAAAAAGTTATGCGCAACAAGACCCTCAGTTTACGCAATATATGTATAATATGAGTGTCATCAACCCTGCTTATGCCACTGCCGATGAAGGTATGCTAAACTTAGGGGGGCATTATAGAACGCAATGGGTTGGTTTAGAAGGTGCTCCAAAAACAGGAAGCTTTTTTGCTCACACACCAATTAATGATAAAATTGAAATGGGAATCTCATTTACAAACGATAATATTGGAGATGTTGTAAACGAAAATAACGTATTTGCAGATTTTGCTTATGTGATACCTATAGGTTTTGAAAGTAATATTTCTTTCGGTTTAAAAGCTGGGTTTACATTTTTTGATACAAACTTTGATGGATTTGTTTTACAATCAGGTAATCCAAGTACCGATGTAGCTTTTGATGAAAATATTAGTAAAGCCTTCCCTAATTTAGGACTTGGTGCATTCTTTTTTACCGATTACTATTATTTAGGTTTTTCAGCACCCAATATGTTATCATCTAAACATCTTGAAACAGAAAACGGCATTATAGCAACAGGAGTAGAAAGTGTGCATTACTTTTTTACTGGAGGTTACGTATTAGATTTAAATAGAGATTTAAAATTTAAACCCGCTTTTATGGCAAAGGCTGTAAAAGGAGCGCCATTAGTACTAGATATTACAGCAAATGTTTTAATTAATCAAAGACTAGAAGCTGGTTTGGGTTACCGTTTAGGTGATGCTGTAACCGGCATGGTAAATTTCAGAATTAGCCCAGAACTAAGAATAGGGTATGCCTATGATTATACAACAACAAATTTAGGGAGCTTTAATTCAGGCTCTCACGAAATATTCATTTTATTTGATATTGATTTATTCGGATTAAAGGGCGGTTACGATCGTTCACCAAGATTCTTCTAAATTTTAATAAATAAAGACATGAAAATAAATATATACATAGTATTAATCAGCCTTTTATTAGTTAGTGGTATAACATTAGCTCAAGAAGGAAAAATAAAGAGAGCTGATATGCTTTTCGAAATGCGAGCCTATAATCAAGCAGCTCAAACTTACGAAACGCAAAATCGTACTAAAAAAGTTTTGCAAAATTTAGCCGATAGTTATTATTACACCACCAATCTTGAAAATGCTATAAAAACCTATAAAGAATTATTTGATACCTATGGCGATGATTTAGATAATGAATATAATTTTAGGTATGCACAAGCTCTAAAGGGCGTTGAAAACTATGAAGAAGCCGATAAGTATTTAAGTAAATATTATAATCAACCAATAAACACAAATGCTTTTATTGAAAATAATGAAAAATTAACACCTCATGAATTTGAATTAAAACAATTTGTTAACGAAAATTCAAGTAGTGATTTTGGTTTGTCTTTTTATAATGATAGCACTGTAGTTTTCGCTTCGGCTAGAAGTTCTGAAAACCCAGCATATTCATGGAACGATTTGCCCTATTTAAACTTATATACGGCAACGTTGAATGATAGTATCGTTTTAAAAGATATTAAGCCATTCTCAGATGTTATTAATTCAAGCACCCATGAAAGTAATGCTGCCTTTACTAAAGATGGCAAAACCATGTATTTTAATAGAACTAATCCAGCAAGAAAAAGAACAGACAATGAGCGTGTTGCACATATAAAAATTTATAAAGCAGAACTTGTTGATGGTGCTTGGACTAATATTACAGCCTTACCCTTTACATCTGACAGCTACAGTACAGAACATCCAGCATTAAGTAAAGATGAAAAAACGTTATATTTTGCTAGCGATATGCCAGGGTCTATGGGCAGTTTTGATATTTATAGAGTGACCATTAATGATGATGAAACTTATGGTCAACCAGAAAATTTAGGGGCTACTATAAACACCATGCACAGAGAACAGTTTCCATTTATTAGCGAACTTAATGTGTTATATTTTTCGTCAATTGGTCACCAAGGTTATGGTGGTTTAGATGTTTTTAGAAGCAATATTTTAAATGATGGTTTTGATGAACCAGAAAATTTAGGAAGTTCAATTAATAGTAGTTTAGATGATTTTTCATATGTATTAAGAAATAGTTACGATCAAGGCTACATATCATCAAATAGAACAGGCACAGATAGATTATTCGGTTTTTTCAGGAAAATAAACCCCACAACAAGATACCAAGTAGAAGGTGTTGTAAAAGATAAGAATACAAAACAATTATTACCGGGTTCTTTAGTAACATTATATGATGAATCAGGTACTGTATTAGATGAGATACGCGTTGGTGATGATGCTTATTATATTTTTAAAATTGAACCAAATAAAAAGTATAAAGTACGAGGAAAAGTAAAAGAATATATTGCTGAAGACGTTGAATTCTCAACCGATAGCGAAGGTAGAGTGCAACACAATTTAAACTTAACTCTAGAATCTTTTGATGATGCAGAGGAACGCATAAAGCAAAATGTAAAAGGCTATGTACAAATTGAATTGGATAAAATTTTCTTTGATTTTGAGAAATCAAATATTCGAGAAGATGCCGCAAAAACCTTAGATGTGTTGGTGGTTTTGATGAAAAAATATCCAACCATGGAAGTTGAGGTTTCAGCACACACAGATGCACGAGGAGAAGACCAATTTAATTTAGGCCTATCTATGCGTCGTGCTGCATCTACTTTAGAGTATTTAGTAAGTCAAGGTATACAAAGAAACCGATTAAAAAGCATAGGTTACGGAGAAACACAACCACTTAATGGATGTGTTGATGAAGGTGTTTGCTCAGAGAAAGACTATGATATTAACAGACGTTGTGAATTCACTATTTTATATTAACAAAACCTAAATAACCAACCAAAATTATTTAGTAAAGCCTTTCCTCCCGGTAGCTATCGGGATTGAAAGGCTTTTTTACATATGTTTTTATCATTCATTAATTTTTAAGTAAGTCATTTGTTTTACGTATTTTTATCATATTAAATTGATAAGGATATGGCGTATTATATAGCTGCAATAGTTTTGTTTTTGTTAGTGGGTTATATTATCCACAAATTAGCCTATAAAAGGTTTAAAAAATTAAAAGGTAGAGCGCCAAACAGAAGAGAACTTTGGAGTATATATCACTGGGAGGGTGTTCTTGGTTTAAGTGCTGTAATAGTTCTTGTACTTGTATATATTCTAAAAGCCTCGAATGTTTTACCTATTTAAATATTTTAAAAATCCGAACAGTTAATAGGGCTAAGTCACACTATATAAATGAACGAAAACCTAGATCCAACAGACGATAATTTTTCACCTGAAGAAATAGATGCAGAAAGAAAGTTAAGACCATTATCTTTTGATGATTTTACGGGTCAAGACCAAGTGTTGGAAAATCTTCAAATTTTTGTTCAAGCAGCAAATTTAAGAACAGAAGCTTTAGATCATACCTTGTTTCACGGTCCACCAGGATTAGGAAAAACAACACTAGCTTATATTTTAGCAAATGAACTGAGTGTTGGTATAAAAGTTACATCGGGGCCAGTGTTAGATAAACCAGGAGATTTGGCGGGTTTATTAACCAATTTGGAAGAACGCGATGTTTTATTTATTGATGAAATCCATCGGTTAAGCCCCATAGTTGAGGAGTATTTATACTCGGCGATGGAAGATTATAAAATTGATATTATGATTGAATCTGGGCCTAATGCCCGTTCAGTTCAAATCAATTTAAATCCGTTTACTTTGGTTGGCGCCACAACGCGTTCGGGTTTATTAACCGCACCGATGCGTGCACGTTTTGGTATTCAAAGCAGATTACAATATTATAAAACAGATTTATTAACTACCATTGTACAACGAAGTGCCACTATTTTAGACGTTCCAATCTCAATGGAAGCTGCCATAGAAATTGCTGGTAGAAGTAGAGGTACACCTAGAATAGCCAATGCTTTATTGCGTCGAGTTCGAGATTTTGCTCAAATAAAAGGGAATGGTTCCATTGATATAAAAATCGCAAAATATGCCTTGGAAGCTTTACATGTTGATGCTTATGGTTTGGATGAAATGGATAACAAAATCCTATCAACCATTATAGATAAATTTAAAGGAGGGCCTGTTGGAATTTCAACTATTGCTACCGCTGTAAGTGAAAGCCCTGAAACTATAGAAGAGGTTTATGAACCTTTTTTAATACAACAAGGTTTTATTATGCGAACCCCACGAGGTCGTGAAGTTACAGAACAAGCCTATAAACATTTAGGAAAAGTTAAAGGACCAACACAAGGTGGATTGTTCCCCTCTTAATCTCCCCGAAGGGGAGAAATTGTTGCTGACCTCTGTGAATCTTTGCGTTTTCTTTGTGAAACTCTGTGTAACAATCCGTTAAATAAAACATTGACTAATATAACTTCACAAACTGAACTAATAAAGCAAGAAGCAAAACGCCTCGGGTTTTTATCTTGTGGTATCAGTAAAGCACAATTTTTAGAAGAAGAAGCGCCTCGACTTGAAAACTGGTTGAACAAGAATATGCATGGGCAAATGCAGTATATGGAAAACCATTTTGACAAACGACTAGACCCTACAAAACTAGTAGAAGATTCAAAAAGTGTCATTTCATTATTGCTGAATTACTACCCTAACCAAGAGCAAACAGCTAATAGCTATAAGCTATCAAAATATGCTTATGGTAACGATTATCACTTTGTAATAAAAGATAAACTAAAATCACTTTTACATTTTATTCAAGATGAAATAGGCGAGGTTCACGGACGTGCATTTGTAGATTCTGCACCCGTTTTAGATAAAGCTTGGGCAGCAAAATCTGGTTTAGGTTGGATTGGGAAACATAGTAATTTATTAACGCAACAGGTCGGTTCGTTTTATTTTATTGCTGAATTGATTATTGATTTAGATTTAGAATACGATTCCGCAACAACAGACCATTGTGGAACGTGTACGGCTTGTATTGATGCTTGCCCAACAGAAGCTATTACAGAACCTTATGTAGTTGATGGAAGTAAATGTATTTCTTATTTCACCATAGAATTAAAAGAAAATATGCCTTCAGAATTTAAAGGCAAAATGGATGATTGGATGTTTGGGTGTGATGTTTGTCAAGATGTTTGCCCATGGAACCGGTTTTCAAAATCACACAGTGAACCATTATTTAATCCGCACCCAGAATTATTGTCTATGACCAAAAAAGACTGGGAGGAAATAACGGAAGATACTTTCAAAAAAGTATTCAAAAACTCCCCAGTAAAACGCACTAAGTTTTCTGGTTTAAAAAGAAACATCAATTTTTTAAAAGATTAGTAGTTTCCTTAGTAGGATTCTTATATTTGATTTCTGAAAAGTTTTCTTTAAATTATATTTAAAGATTTCATTTGAAACTGTCATTCCCACAAATGTGGGAATCAAAATTAATTTCCATTATGAGCGAAGAAAGCAAACGTAGAGAAGCCCTTATATATCACGCAAAACCAACCCCAGGAAAAATAAAAGTAGTACCCACCAAAAAATATGCAAGTCAAAGAGATTTGTCTTTAGCATATTCACCGGGTGTTGCTGCGCCTTGTTTAGAGATAGAGAAAAATAAAGATCACGTTTATAAATATACAGCAAAAGGTAATTTAGTTGCCGTAATTTCTAACGGAACAGCTGTTTTAGGATTGGGAAATATTGGTCCAGAAGCTTCAAAACCGGTTATGGAAGGAAAAGGACTTTTATTTAAAATATTTGCCGATATTGATGTTTTTGACATTGAAGTGGATACTGAAAATGTTGAGGAATTTATTCAAACCGTAAAAATGATTGCACCAACTTTTGGAGGCATCAACCTTGAAGATATAAAAGCACCTGAAGCTTTTGAAATTGAACGACGTTTAAAGGAAGAACTAGATATTCCTGTAATGCACGACGATCAGCACGGAACTGCAATTATTTCTGCAGCAGCATTATTAAATGCTGTAGAGATTGCTAAAAAGAAAATTGATAAGGTTAAAATAGTAATAAGTGGCGCAGGAGCTGCTGCTATTTCATGCTCACGTTTATACCAAGCTTGTGGTGCAAAACGTGAAAATATGGTAATGCTTGATAGCAAAGGCGTTATAAGAGATGATAGAGAAAGTTTATCTACCGAAAAAGCCGAATTTGCAACCCATAGAAAAATAGATACCCTAGACGAAGCCATGAAAGATGCCGATGTATTTATTGGTTTATCTATGGCAAATATTGTATCACCAGAGATGCTATTAGCTATGGCAAAAAACCCAATTGTGTTTGCTATGGCAAACCCAGATCCAGAAATTAAGTATGATATTGCGGTTGCTACACGTAAAGATATTATTATGGCCACAGGGCGTAGCGATCATCCTAATCAAGTAAATAATGTTCTAGGGTTTCCATTTATTTTCAGAGGCGCATTAGATGTTCGTGCCACTAAAATTAATGAAGCTATGAAAATGGCTGCCGTAAAAGCTTTAGCAAGATTAGCAAAAGAACCAGTGCCAGAACAGGTTAACGTAGCTTATGGCGAAACGCGTTTAACGTTTGGTAAAGATTATATAATCCCGAAACCTTTCGATCCACGTTTAATTGCCGAAGTGCCACCAGCAGTTGCAAAAGCTGCTATGGAAAGTGGTGTAGCAAAACGCCCAATTACAGATTGGGAAAAATACACAGATTCTTTATTAGAGCGATTAGGTTCTGATAATAAGTTAGTTAGATTATTGTTGAATAGAGCAAAATTGAATCCAAAACGGGTAGTTTTTGCTGAAGCTGACCAATTAGATGTTTTAAAGGCTGCTCAAATAGTTTATGAAGAAGGTATAGCAATTCCTATTCTATTAGGAAGAAAAGAAGCTATTGAAGAGCTAATGAAGGAGATTGAATTTGAAGGCGATATTCAAATTATTGATCCAAAAACTGAAGAAGAAAACAAGCGTAAAAATAAATATGCCAAAGTATATTGGGAGCAACGTAAACGACGCGGCGTCACCTATTATTCTGCACAACGGTTAATGCGAGAGCGTAATTATTTTGGTGCAATGATGGTTAACGAAGGTGATGCAGATGCTTTAATTTCCGGGTATTCTAGAAATTATCCAAGTGTCGTTAAACCGATGTTAGAATTAATTGGAAGAGCAAATGGCGTTTCTAGAGTGGCGACTACCAATTTAATGATGACCAAAAGAGGCCCTATGTTTTTAAGTGATACCTCTATAAATATAGATCCAGATGCAAAAACGTTGTCTAAAATAACTCAAATGACCTCCAATGTTATTAAAATGTTTGGGTTGACTCCTGTTTTGGCTATGGTTTCGTATTCTAATTTTGGGTCTTCAGATAATGAAAGATCTTCAAAAATTAGAGATGCCGTTTCTATGCTTCATCGAAGTCATCCAGAAATGCATGTTGATGGTGAATTGCAAACAGATTTTGCTCTAAATGATGAGATGCTTCGTGAAAAGTTTCCGTTTTCAAAACTAGTTGGTAAGAAAGTAAACGCGCTTATTTTTCCAAATTTAGATTCGGCCAACATCACTTATAAGTTACTAAAAGAATTACACGAAGCAGATTCTATTGGCCCAATTATGATGGGTATGCGAAAACCTGTTCATATACTTCAATTAGGAGCTAGCGTAGATGAAATTGTTAATATGACAGCTATTGCCGTTATAGATGCGCAACATAAGGAAAAGATAGACCTTGAAAAAGCTAAAAAATAATATCAGTATTTTTAATTGAAAAAAATTCCTCGAGGCTCTGCCTAGGGGTTTCCGCTGAAATTGTCATTCCCGTGAAAACGGGAATCTAAATACAGAATTTTGGTTTTTGACCTTTTTCAGGTCAAAATGAAACCAGCGAAATACCTCTATGGCTCTGCCTCGAGGATAGTTGGTTTCAAAAAATTCTTTATTTCGTAGAAGCGTAGTAAATAGTATGCTAATAATTTTATTACATTTGGTCGGCTAACTTATAATAGTTTATGATAACACATATTCAAGGAAAACTTACTGAGAAAAACCCAACACATGTTGTTATTGATTGTAATGGTGTGGGGTATATGTTAAATATTTCATTACACACATATTCACAAATACCAGATAATGAACAACTTAAACTATATACGCATCTTCAAGTTAAAGAAGATTCACATACTTTATTTGGATTTTCTTCACTAGCTGAACGTGAAATTTTTAGATTATTAATTTCTGTAAGCGGTATTGGTGCCAGTATTGCGCGTACCATGTTATCATCATTATCACCAAAACAAGTAAGAGAAGGTATAGCGATGGGAGATGTTGTTTTAATTCAATCTATTAAAGGGATTGGTGCAAAAACAGCGCAACGTGTTATTTTAGATTTGAAAGATAAAGTTTTAAAGATTTATGATATTGATGAAGTTTCTGTTTCGAAAGACAATACCAATAAAAATGAAGCGTTATCTGCATTAGAAGTGCTAGGTTTTGTAAAGAAACAGGCTGAACGTGTTGTGGATAAAATTATGGTACAACAACCAGATGCAACCGTTGAAACTATTATTAAGCAAGCCTTAAAAAACTTATAATACATTTTGAATATAACTAACCTCAAGCTATATAAATTAATAAAGGGATGTTGCATTGCTCCTTTTTTGCAGGCTAAAAGTAAAGGTTATCGAAACGTTTTTTTAATAGTTATATTTCTTTTTTCTATTTCAACTTGGTCTCAAGAACCTGTTCAAGATTCTGTTAAAACAAGCTATAGCACGGGTACTATTAAAACACCAAATCCAACAAGTGTTGAGTCAAAATATACTTACGACCCTGTTTCTAACCGCTATATCTATACTGAAAAAATAGGAGGATTTGATATTAATTATCCCATTATATTAACGCCGAAAGAATACTATGCTTTAGTAGCAAAAGAGAATTTAAAAGGGTATTACAAAGAAAAAATTTCGGCATTTGACGGTAAAAAAAATGGTGCTGATGAAGCCCAAAAAAATTTACTACCAGAATTTTATGTTGAATCAGATTTTTTTGAAACTATTTTTGGGAGTAATACCATTGAAATGATTCCTCAAGGATCGGTAGAAATGGATTTAGGAGTTTTGTTTTCTAAACAAGATAATCCATCATTTTCTCCTAGAAATAGAAGTAATTTTACATTTGATTTCGATCAACGCATCAGTTTAAGCTTATTAGGTAAGGTTGGTACAAGATTGCAAGTAACGGCCAATTATGATACACAATCTACCTTCGATTTTCAAAATCTGGTAAAATTAGAATACACACCAACCGAGGATGATATTATTCAAAAAATAGAAGTTGGTAACGTAAATATGCCTTTAAACAGCTCGTTAATTACTGGCGCACAAAGTTTATTTGGTGTAAAAGCACAGTTGCAATTTGGAAAAACAACAGTTACAGGTGTGTTTTCTGAACAAAAATCGCAAGCCAATACGGTAGTATCTCAAGGAGGTGGGACCTTAGAAGAGTTTGAATTGTTTATAAGAGATTATGATGAAAACAGACACTTCTTTTTAGCGCAATATTTTAGAGATACTTATGATAGAGCTTTGTCAAATTATCCTTTTATTGATGTTAAAGGGTTGCAAATAACAAGGCTTGAAGTTTGGATGACAAACCGAAGTAATAGAACAGATAATGTTAGAAATATAGTAGCACTTCAAGATTTAGGTGAAACGGATAAAGTAAGTTCTGCCGTTAATGTTTTTGGTGCTCCGGGGGCTTTACCAAACAATGCAAACAATGCTTTTAACCCAACAATTATTACTCAAGGTGCTCCAAATTCACAATTAAATGAAAATATTAGAGATATAGCCACTGTAAAATCGGGAATAGAGGTTTCTAATATTAATGAAGGTTTTGATTACGCTAATTTAGAAAATGCTAGAAAATTAATTAACGGACAAGAATACACATTTAATTCTCAGTTGGGTTATGTGTCATTAAATCAGCGTTTAAACAATGATGAGGTTTTAGCAGTTGCATTTCAATTCACGGTTGGAGGACAAGTGTATCAAGTGGGTGAATTTGCTAATGACGGTGTTGATGCTACGGATGTGACGACAGGAACGGTTTCAAACCCTAGCACAGGCGAAACTGAAACGGTAGTTACGGGTGTTACGAATAAAAATCTGATATTAAAACTATTAAAAAGTAGCATCACTAATGTCGATTTACCGGTCTGGGATTTAATGATGAAAAACATCTACGATACCGGTGCGTATAATTTAAGTCAAGATGATTTTAAAC
>JBAQZZ010000090.1:0-21566 GCA_049791475.1 Flavobacteriaceae bacterium
GTATCATCCGCAGTGTGCAAAGCAAGACCTTTTAAGGTAGCGGCTCTCATGTAATTATTATTGATATTATTGTAATGTTGCTGCAGTAAAATAAGAGAACCACTTACATTTGGAGCAGAAAATGATGTTCCATCATTTGTTACATAAGAAGAAGCATCCAAAGAACCAGTTGAGCTTACATTAGAACCATGCCCCATAATATCCGGTTTAATTCTGTAATCATCTGTCGGTCCTTCTGAACTAAAACCAGACCGAACAACACTGCTTAAAGAACCATCTGCATTAATAACAGCAGCTTCAGAAGATGCCACAACTAAATTGTTTTTAGACACCTTATCTCCAGTTAATTTATCAAAAGTGGAATCTCCACCAAGAGGCGTGATGTTTGATGTGTTATCATCTCCTGAATTACCTGCAGATAAAACAGGTAAGTAATATGGCGCATTAAACATTAACTCATCCCAATCTCTAGCTTGTTGAGTATATGCACCAATTAAAAAACTCAGGTCATTTTCATAACTATCTGTAGGCACTCCATAAGAGTGATTAGAAACTAGCATACCGTTTGCTACTGCAGCAGTGGCTTCTGCCAAGTCATTTAGTTGATTATAACCTATAGCTTTAGCTTGAGGTGCCATACCCTTTGCAGATGGTAAAACACCAGATGCCATAATAATTCCTGTTACAAGGCCAGCATGGTCACTTACTGCTGTTTCATCATCACCAACAGTGAATCTATTATCACCTCCTGGACCGTCATATTCACGATGTCCTAGAAGTGCAACAGCATCAACCTCCCATAAGTAAACAGTCATATCTTGGCCTTCTAGGTTTAAACCTAATAATCCAGTACTGTGCAAAAAATTGGTTCTTGTAGATATAGCTTGTTCTTGACTATCTGTAGCCCAGTAAATAGGTTTTCCTTTTATAACTTCTTTGATACTGTAAAGCGTATTACCATCTTTATAACGTATTGGCCAACTATTTCTATTGGCCAATCTTAAAGTCTCGTTATAATCGGCAAAAAAAACTTTTTCATTTTTTGTTTTCAGCGCTTCTAAGCCTTCTAAATTATAATCTCTGGTAATTTTTTGAATTTGTTTTTGTGTTTGAGAAAATCCTAAAGAAGTAAAAAAAAAGCAGAATATTACCAGTAATTTAGTAGTAAAATAGTTTTTTAACATTGCAATTGTTTATGTAGTTTTCTTAATATGAACAAATATAGTTATAAAAACTGCTATTTTTTTTTTAAAAAACTCATAAATATTTAATGAATTTTTATATTGCGATATTGAACTCATTAAATTGAAACAAGTATAATTTAAAATTATTTAAGGAAAAAAATCGTAAAATCTTACAAATTTAAAATTTTGTTTACTTAAAAAGTAAAGTGAAACTTTATAATATTTAAGATTAATTTGGGCGATGTTTTTTACAATTTATAAGTCAATTTTTCGTAATCTACTATTTTGGGAATAATATTTAAAGCGAATAATTCCTTTTGAACATTGGCAATAGTTTGCTCATCTATTAAGTCTTGAGACCACTCTGTGATACTCAACCATTCTTGAACATCGTCTAATTGTTGTTCATATCGGTTTGCAATAGTTTTATCTATGCTCGGAATATCTTTAAATTCTTTGGTTGTGTTGTTAATAATATTTAAAATAGTTTTTAAATCGGCTTTATTAGATTTTATAAAATCTTCTCTAACAGCAACAACGAAACATGGCCACGGCGATGGGCAATTGCCTATTCGTCTAAAAGTATCATTATCAACTAATGGTTTTGTAGTGAATTTTTCCCATAAAAAATAGTCTGCTTTTTCATTGGTTAGTCCTTCTACGGCACCATCTAAATTTTTTATGACTTCAAAATCAAGGTCTTTTTCTAAATCCCAATTATTATTTTCTGCATTTATATAAGCCATTAGATGCGAGCCAGAACCGTATCTACTTATGGCTGCCTTTGTGCCTTTTAAATCTTCAACTTTTTTGTATGCTGAATGATGTGCGACATGAATTCCCCAAATTAATGGTGTTTGAATAAAGGTTTGAACAATTTTACTAGGGTTTCCATCAATAATATCTTTAATAATACCTTCGGTAAGTATTACGGCTATATCAATACCTCCATTTCGCAATGCTTTACACATAGCACCTGTACCGTCATAATAATCATGCCAACGCAAATTAATGTCTTTTTCTTTATATTCTCCGTTTTTAAGCGTTAAATACCAGGCTAAATTAAAATGTTCTGGCACACCACCAATGTTAACTTGCTTCATTAAATCAGTCTATTTTTCGGTAATTTTATTAAGTGTATATTTTATAAGATTTTCAACAACTTGTGCTGGATTTTTACTAAAACTTCCATCGGCTCTATTGGCTATAATGGCATTTAACGATACGGCATGATGACCTAACAATTTTGATAAACCATAAATGGCCGATGTTTCCATTTCTAAATTGGTAACTCGTAATCCGTTGTAGTTGAATGAATCTATTTTATTGTTCAAATTTGAATCTTGCAAAGGTAAACGTAGCACACGACCTTGTGGGCCATAAAACCCTCCAGCGGTGGCAGTTAAACCTTTGTACATTATTTCACTTTCAAGTTTTTTTTCTAATGTTCTACTATTTTCTATGATTATAGGGGTTGCTTTATCTTTATGCCAATTTGTATGCTTAATGAAAGCATTTTCAATTTCAAAATTACTAATTTTTTCGATTTGATAGGCGTGAAGCATCCCATTTATATCTAAACCATGTGTACTTAACAAGAAAGAATCTATTGGAATATCTTTTTGCAACGAACCCGAAGTTCCTAATCTAATAATATCAAGACTTGTTAATTTACTTTTAGGTTTTCTGGTTTCTAAATCAATATTTACAAGGGCATCTAATTCATTTAAAACGATATCAATATTATCTGGCCCAATACCTGTAGAAATTACCGTAATACGCTTGCCGTTATATGAACCTGTTTGGGTTTTGAATTCTCGTTTACTAATTTGAAATTCAATGGCATCAAAATACGTTGTAACTTTTTCAACCCTATTTTGATCTCCAACAAGTATAATAGTGTTGGCTACATTTTCTGGCAACAAGTTTAAATGGTAAACACTACCATCTGGATTTAAAATAAGTTCTGATTCCTTAATGGGCATTTAAAGTAGATTTAACGAGTTTATTTTCTGAAATATTGAATTGAAAGTCTATTTTTTTAACACCACCAAAGCTCATATTATTAGCTATTTCTGATGCGAAATTATGTTGACCTATTAAGGCTTCATGCCCTTTTCTGTTTAATAAAACACGATCATTATTAACGGTGTAAAAGACACTAAGTTGATCGATGATTCTCGATAACTGTAAGTCGCCATATCCATAAAAACCTTGGTAATTGAGCGCATAACCTAATAAGTGGTTTTTTGATGTAATAGTTTGTTTATTAATTATTTCTAGAATATTTTTCTCTAGAATATTTAATCCACTTACAGAATCTGGGAAACGTTTTAAATGTGCTTTTAAGCAGTTACTTAAGTATTCAAAAACGGATGGTTTTATAATAAATGGTTTTAGCAAATTATGATCTATACCACAGTAAATTCCCCAAATGGTAGTTGCTAAATCAATAGCTTCATTATCAAGCAAAACCCTATTTATGTAATGATTCATTAATTGAGCTGATGATAATTCTGATAACGCCTTTAAATTCTTACTACCTGCGACGCGTCCGCTACAAACCAAATAAATAGGAAGTTCAATTTTTTTCTGTTGAATAAGACTAATTACTGCAACCATATTAATATGGCAGAATAAATCATATTCAAACCAAAGTATAATTTCGGAGTAATTCTCAGAACTATTCAACTTGTTTAGTTCATTTTTAATCATTTCAATATCTAAATCAACATCATAAAATTCATTAAAAAAAGAGATTCTTAAGTCTGAAAACTCTTCTGATTCTAATAGTTCTGAAGTTGGCCCTTCACATAGCATTTCTTGCCATGTTAGTTTTTCACCTTTAATTCCTAATTGATTTATAAGGCTTGTTAAAATAGTTCCGTTGGTAATATGAAGTGGTTGTTTATCCATAAATTTATCCGCCAACGCGTTTTACATTAAACCCTTTTTCTTTAAGCATTTTCATAATTTTATCGCGATAATCGCCTTGAATTATGATTTTATCATCTTTAAAACTTCCGCCAACGCTAAGCTTTGTTTTAATTTCTTTTGCTAAAATTTTGAAATCCTCATTAGCGCCTGTATACCCTTCAAGAATAGTTATGGGCTTTCCTTTTCGTTTTTCGTATTTACAAATTATGGGATCGTCTTGCATCCAAATAGTTGAGGCTTCAGTATCACTTGTATCTGTTTCTTCTTCAATATGATCTGGGAATAAATTCTTTAGTTGGTCTTGTAAATCCATTGTTAGCCCTCTTAATCTCCCCAAAGGGGAGAAACTCATACCGGGTATTTGAGTTATTGTTTTTAATTATTAAATTAATATATAATCTATTTTTATTTACAATGTATTCCTTCCCTTTGGGAAGGTTAGGATCGGCTTTTCTTACTATTTTTTAAGTCCTAATTCTATTAAACGCTCATTTAAAAAATCTCCCGCAGTAATATCATCAAATTGTTTCGGATTATTTTCATCAATACAACCTTCTAAAACGTCTAATTTCATTTCACTTATAGGATGCATAAAAAAAGGGATGGAGTAACGCGATGTGCCCCAAAGTTCTTTTGGCGGATTCACAACACGGTGTATAGTTGATTTTAATTTATTATTCGTGTGTCGAGAAAGCATGTCGCCAACATTAATCATTAGTTCGTTTGGTTCTGCAATAGCATCAAGCCATTCCCCTTTATGATTTTGAACTTGTAAACCCCGACCTTGTGCACCCATTAATAAGGTGATTAAATTAATATCGCCATGAGCTGCAGCTCTAACAGCTTCTTTCGGTTCTTCTTTTATGGGCGGATAATGAATAGGTCTTAAAATGGAATTTCCGTTATGAATATAATTATCAAAATAGGTTTCTTCTAAATCAAGATGTAACGCCAAAGCTCGTAAAACATATTTAGCAGTTTTTTCAAGCATTTGGTAAGTTTCTTTACCTATTTTATTAAACCCAGGAAGTTCATTAACTGTTACATTATCAGGGTATTCAGATTTTAATTTAGCATTATCATCAACATATTGCCCAAAATGCCAAAACTCTTTTAAATCGCCTTCTTTTTTACCTTTTGCACTTTCTTTACCAAAAGACACATAACCACGTTGGCCACCAATACCAGGTATTTCGTATTTCCGCTTCGTTTCTGTGGGTAAGCTGAAAAAGTTTTTCACTTCTGTATACAAATTTTCAACTAAGGCATCATTTAAAAAATGGCCTTTTAGCGCTACAAAACCGATCTCTTCATAGGCTTTACCAATAGCATCAACAAATTTTTGCTTTCTTGATGAATCATCAGATATAAAATCACTTAAATCTATACTAGGAATACTATTCATAAGGAATAATTTAAAATGGATGTGTTACAAATGTACAAAAACATTACAAAGTTTAAGGCAGGCTAATTTAGATAACTTAGATTAAAATATGTTGTTTTTATGGTATATTTGATACCGCAAGACCACTAACTAATGACAAAACACTCTACTTCAATTCATATAAATTACCAAACTAAAAATCTGGATAATAGCACTTTAATTGCCTTATATAAAAACATGCTTAAACCCAGATTGATAGAGGAAAAGATGCTTATTTTATTACGGCAAGGAAAAGTAAGCAAATGGTTTTCTGGTATTGGGCAAGAAGCTATTGCTGTTGGTGTAACTATGGCTTTAAATGAAGATGAATATATTTTGCCAATGCACAGAAATTTGGGCGTTTTTACAACTAGAAAAATACCATTATATAGATTATTTGGGCAATGGCAAGGAAAAGCATCTGGATTTACAAAAGGTAGAGATCGTTCGTTTCATTTTGGAACACAACAATATAAAATAGTTGGAATGATTTCACATTTGGGCCCACAATTGGGTGTTGCTGATGGTATTGCTTTAGCTTCAAAGTTGAAAAATAAAAACCAAGTTACAGCTGTTTTTACTGGTGAAGGCGCAACTAGCGAAGGCGATTTTCATGAAGCTTTAAATGTGGCTTCTGTTTGGCAACTGCCCGTTTTATTTTGTGTTGAAAATAATGGTTATGGTTTATCAACACCAACAAATGAACAATATAACTGCAAAA
The DNA here is from genome assembly GCA_049791475.1 of Flavobacteriaceae bacterium. GTDB lineage: Bacteria > Bacteroidota > Bacteroidia > Flavobacteriales > Flavobacteriaceae > CAXBID01. The sequence goes on from JBAQZZ010000090.1 coordinate 6,266, forward strand.
ATATTGCTGATAGAGGTTTGGGTTATGGTATGGAATCGCATATAATTGATGGTAATAATGTAATTGAAGTTTACACAAAAATAAGTGAGATAGCAGAAAGCGTTCGTTATTATCCACGACCCGTTTTATTAGAATTTAAAACGTTTAGAATGCGCGGGCATGAAGAGGCGAGTGGTACAAAATACGTGCCGCAAGAATTAATGGATACATGGGCTTTAAAAGATCCTGTAATTAATTTTGAAAACTTTTTAAAAGCAAATGATATTTTAAATGATGATTTTATTTCTGAAATAAAAGATGAAATAACGAATGAAATTATTGAACATTTAGAAGTTGCGTTTAATGAGGAAGCTATCGCACCTAATTTAACTGAAGAATTAAATGATGTGTTTCAAGAGTTTAAATATCAAGAAGTTATTAGTAATTCGGACTCTAAAGAAATACGATTTATTGATGCTATTTCTGAAAGTTTAAAACAAAGTATGGAGCGCCATAATGATTTAGTTATTATGGGACAAGACATTGCAGAATATGGAGGCGCTTTTAAAATAACAGATGGTTTTGTTGAACAATTTGGAAAAGAACGCGTGCGAAATACACCCATTTGTGAATCGGCAATTATTGAAACTGGAATGGGTTTATCAATAGCAGGAATTAAAAGTGTCGTGGAAATGCAATTCGCAGATTTTGTGACTTCAGGATTTAATCCTGTAGTTAATTATTTAGCGAAGTCCTATTACAGATGGAACCAAAATGCCGATGTGGTTATTCGAATGCCTTGTGGTGGTGGAGTTGCAGCTGGCCCGTTTCACTCACAAACTAACGAAGCTTGGTTTACAAAAACACCAGGTTTGAAAGTAGTGTATCCTGCATTTCCTTATGACGCAAAAGGCCTTTTAAACACAGCAATTAACGACCCGAATCCTGTGTTGTTTTTTGAACATAAAGGCTTGTATAGAAGCATTAGGCAAGATGTTCCAACAGATTATTATACGCTGCCTTTTGGGGAAGCAGCCGTTTTAAAAACTGGAAAGCAAGTAACTATAATTACTTATGGTGCAGCTGTACATTGGGCTTTAGAAACTCTAGATAACAACCAAGATATTTCAGCTGATGTTATTGATTTAAGAACCCTTCAACCATTAGATATGGAAACTATTTATACTTCAGTTAAAAAGACAAGTAGAGCGATTATTTTACAAGAAGACTCATTATTTGGTGGTATTGCAAGTGACATTTCTTCTCTAATTATGGAAAACTGTTTTGAATACCTTGATGCGCCTGTAAAACGTGTGGCAAGTATAGAAACACCAATTCCTTTTGCTAATCAATTAGAACAACAATACTTACCAAAAAATAGATTTGAAGCCGCTTTAAAAGTGTTATTAGAATATTAATAAATAAAAAAAAGACGTTAGCACTTTTACACGAATAAAAATTAGTAAAAAAAATTAACTTTAGAAAAAACGCTAAAAACAAATTCTATTGAATCGTTTTAGCAAGCGCTTCAACTTCATCTAAAACACGAAGTAAATTACCGCTCCATAACAGTTCTATTTCATCTTCTGTATAACCGCGTTTCACAAGTTCTAAAGTAACATTAAAGGTTTCTGATGCATCACTCCAACCTCCGATACCGCCGCCGCCATCAAAATCACTACTAATACCAACATGCGCAATACCTATTTTTTCAACCAAATAATCAATATGGTCTACAAAATCTGAAACATCAACCATTGGAGCTATGTTAGTTTGTTTACTAGCAATTTCATTTGTCAGCATATTTATTTGCCCTCTTAGGCTATAAAATTTATCTTTCTCTTCATTATTTAATGATTGGCGTTCTTTGGCATTATACCATTTAGTGCCCAAAGAATCGGCTACTTTCATTCTAACAGCAAGCAAATCTTTATTTCGAGCTTCATGTTTTTCAGTATTTAAATAAGCTTGAAATGCAACAGTTTGTACAACACCACCATTCTCTTTGATAAGTTCTAATTGTTCATCATCTAAATTTCGACTGTGGTCGCATAATGCTCTTGCCGAAGAATGTGATGCTATAATTGGTGCTTTACTTAATGCAATCATTTGTTTCATGGCTTCTTTGGATGGATGCGACACATCAATCATCATTCCTAAACGGTTCATTTCTTTGATGACTTCTTTACCTAAATCACTCAAACCATTATGTAACCAAATATCATCAGCTTCACCAGTATTACTATCAGATAATTGACTATGTCCATTATGGGCTAACGACATATAACGCGCACCGAGGTTATAAAATTTTTCAACATTTTTAATGTCTAAACCCACTGGATATCCATTTTCAATACCAATCATGGCTACTTTTTTTCCGGATTTTGAAATGCGTCTCACATCCTCAGATGTTGTTGCCAATTCAATATCGTTTGGAGCAATATCTGTAGTTAATTTGTGTATGGCATCAAACTTAGACATCGCATTATTATAGGCATTTTCATAGCCCTTTGCAGTTAAAGAATCTTGACCAGTATAAACAATAAACCAAGCGACATCCAATCCGCCAGATTTCATTTTAGGCAAGGTTATTTGAGTGTCTAAATGTTGTGTGTAGTTTATAGAATCGGTAAAATTACTGATATTTATATCGCAGTGCGTGTCTAAGGTAATTACACGTTCATGAATCGCTTTTGCACGTTCAACTAAGGCAATAGAATCGTTATTAGTCATAGAGTTTTTGGTTGATTTTGATTCGTTTTTACAAGAATAAAGAGACAATAAAATGCAAAGGATGTAAAAATAGTGTTTCATTTGGTTCTAATTTAGATTAATTAATGTTGTGAAGATACAAAATACAATACTTTAAAAAAGTGTATCTTTAATGTATGCGCTTATCATTAATTATTATACTAATACTTGTTTTTAGTTGTGAGAAAAAACCAAAGGAATTGCACGATTGGAATTCAATGGAGGTTACTGCAACAGCATATAATTCATTAGCCTATCAAACAAATTCCGACCCCAATATTACTGCATTTGGCGATAGTTTAAAACCAGGATTAAAATACATTGCAGTATCAAGAGATTTATATAGACTTGGCTTAAAAGAAAATATCCCTGTCAAAATTGAAGGTCTTGAAGGGATATATTTGGTAAAAGATAAAATGCATTCACGTTGGAAAAAGAAAATCGATATCTACATGGGTGTTGATGTTAAGGCTGCAAAATTGTGGGGGCGAAAAAGAGTTTGTATCGATTATGGGATTCCAAAAGAAGATTAATGTCTACTTTGTTTCTGCTTCCGATAATATAAAAGGATACGCCTCTTTTACTTGCTGTAATTGATTTTCTGATAAATCTTCTGGTGATTTATTAAATACCTTTTTAGCATACGCTTTTCGTAATTCAAAATAAGCTTTAGTCAATTCATCTTGCACTTTAATGAATTCATTATAACTGGTTTCTCTGTCATTTTGTAAAGAAATAACAGCACTTTTTGGGTTGTCAGATGCTTTATCAGATTTAATTCCGTTACAATAATTGCAACTACCGTCTAGGTTATTGTCTAAAAACTGTTTAGCAATATCTTTTAATTCAGTAATTGGAATAATAGCGTCGTCAACCATTATATCATTATTACTATTAATTACAATACGTAAAAGGTTGTTTTCATGAATATCGATATCACAAATAACACCTGGCGGGCATTCTGCAGGTAGTTTTCTTGTAATTCCTTTATCCTTGGGAATTGCTGCGGTAATTAAAAAGAAAATAAGTAGTAAAAATGCAATGTCTGCCATTGATCCTGCATTTACTTCAGGCATTAATTTTGAACGTCTCATAATTTATAGTTTATATGTTAATATGAGCTAAATATCACAATAACAATACCATAAACCGAGACGTTTAATTAGTGAGCATAACGTTTAGTGCCTTTCCAGATAGCAGTATTAGAAGTGTTAAAAGGTAAAATACGCTTGTTGTTAAGCAAGTTTTCTTGTGTTATGTTATTTAGACGTTTTGATATGATATTTAAAGTATTCATTTTAATTTGATTAATTTGATTGATGAAAGATTTGGTTTAAAAGACGCTACTTATCTGTAACGTCTTTTTGTGTTCCATTGGCTACTTTTGGTTTCTGATAAAGTACCCGATAATTGATTGTTGTTTAAAGTTCTCATAATTTTTTGTTTTTTGATTGTTATACTAGATAGACGACGATAAACGAAAAATGTTACAGTACTATGTATAACAAAGTAATAAATTAACAGTTTTTAACTAATTTAGTATAAAATAGAGAAGATAAAGAGGTAATAAAAAAGGATTTTATACGACGTAATTGTTTTAGGAATGGTTTTTGTATTAATTATTTCCTAAATAATAAAGACTTTGTTGATGGTTTCATCATAAAAAAATATCTTTGAACTATAACAAAAAAGGCTTAATAGCAAATAAGACCAAAAAAAACAGATGAAATTTTATTTTTCATTTTTTATTTTACTCCTTTTCTCATTATCAGCGTTTTCGCAAATTGATAATAAGAAGAAATCTATATCTATTCCAGCAGTTGAAAGCAAAAAAGATTCAGCTGATACTAGAAAAATATTGCCATCTAAACCAATAAATAGTAATGCGAGCAGTAATCCTTTAAATGCTCCTAAAGTTTCAACTACTTTAAATTTGCCTAAAAAAGAATTTTCGATGTTTCCACAAGAAAAATTCGGAAATCCCGGAGAACTTTATGTGAAACAAATAAATAAAAACATTGAAGACATAAAGTTAACACCAAAAGAAGTAGAGCAGCGAAACGGAAGTACCACCGACCAGTTTTTGGGTGATTTTAAAAGTGGTTCTAAGTTTGTAAATATAGTTTATAGAGATCACGGCTATACCGATGGTGATATTATTCAAGTTCTGGTAAACGATGATATTATTCATGCTCGAGTTTATTTAACTGGAGGCTATAAAGGATTTAATCTAAATTTACAAAAAGGAATAAATAAAATTGACTTTTTAGCCTTAAACCAAGGTGAATCTGGCCCCAATACAGCAGAATTTCAAGTGGTTGATGATGAAGGTAATTTAGTATCTCATAACCAATGGAATTTAGCTACTGGTGTGAAAGCTACTATTATTATTGTTAAAGAATGATTTTGATTTCTATAATATTAGTATCTTTTACCAAACTAACTTCATATTATTTATTTTGATAAACATAAGCTTAATTTCCTAGAGCTTTCGTCCTTATTACAATATTAGCTACTTATTATGTCGTTTTGCCTTATAATATTTAGCATAGATTTTAGTTGAAGTAGACATGAAATATGCTAAGCATGTAATGGAAATTAAGAAACAATCTCATCAATCACTTTCAACTCCTCATTACTAAACTCTAAATTATCTAAAGCTTTTACATTTTCTTTTAACTGATTGGTAGAACTAGCACCAATAAGTACCGATGCTACTTGAGGTTGTCGTAAAATCCAAGCAATAGCCATTTGCGATAGCTTTTGTCCACGCTTTTCAGCAACTTCATTAAGTTTTTTAATTTTTTCAATATTATTGCTTACAGTATCTGAATTCAGAAAAACAGAATCGCCACCAGCACGAGAATTTTTTGGAATGCCGTTTAAATATTTATCGGTTAGCATCCCTTGTGCCAAAGGTGAAAAAGTAATACAGCCCACACCATTATCCTCTAAAGTTTCTAAAAGGCCATCTTCAACCCAACGATCAAACATAGAATATCTTGCTTGATGGAGTATAAATGGTGTATTTGATGCTTTTAATAAGGCTGCTGCCTTTTGGGTTTCTGCTGGATTGTAGTTTGATATAGCAACATAAAGCGCTTTTCCTTGACGCACAATATCCGTTAAAGCTCCCATAGTTTCTTCTAATGGTGTATTTGGATCTGGACGATGATGATAAAATACATCAACGTAATCTAAATTCATACGTTTTAAACTTTGGTTTAAACTCGAAATTAAATATTTTCTAGAGCCAAAATCGCCATAAGGGCCTTCCCACATGCCATAGCCAGCTTTTGTGGCAATAAATAACTCATCTCTATAAGCTTGAAAATCAGATTTAAGAATTTTTCCAAAATTTTCTTCAGCAGATCCCGGTGGCGGCCCATAATTATTGGCTAAATCAAAATGTGTGATGCCCAAATCGAATGCACAACGTAGAATATCTCTGGCATTATCAATACTATCTACAAAACCAAAATTATGCCATAAGCCTAGTGAAATAGCTGGTAATAAAACACCGCTTTCCCCAGATCTTTTATAAGTCATCGTATCATACCGTTGTGGTGAGGCTTTGTATTCGTTAGTTAGGTTATTCTGCATCTTTGAAATTATTTAAGGTATAAAAATAGAAAATTGTTTTAGAATAACTATGGATGATGGTGATGTTAATTTCTTATAATTTAGTTAATGTTTAGTTTTAAAAGCATACCAAGACTGTTTAGTTTTTATTCATTTTAAATTTTCATAAAAAATATGCTTTAAAAACCTTTAAAAGATGTTATTTTTGCACGTCTGTAAATTTAAAATATGTCCAAAAAATCAACTATAGAATTAGAAGAAAGAACCGAGGGGAAGAATTTATATAGTTATCAAAAAGGGGCTATAGATAAAATTTTTACTGCTTTTGAAGAATCGCCAGACGATTATCATTTACTTTATCAACTACCAACAGGTGGCGGAAAAACAGTTATTTTTTCTGAAATAGTTAGGCAATACCTTAAACATCATCAAAAAAAGGTATTAGTGATGACGCACCGTATAGAATTATGCAAGCAAACTTCTAAAATGCTAACAGAATTTGGTGTCGTAAATAAAGTTATTGATAGTAAAGCTGATTTAAGCGATCAAGCTGATTACAGTTGTTTTGTAGCCATGGTTGAAACCTTAAACAACCGTTTAAATGATGATAAATTAGATATTTCAGATATCGGTTTAGTCATTATTGATGAAGCGCATTACAATTCTTTTACTAAATTGTTTAAATTTTTTAGTCAATCGTTTATTTTAGGCGTTACCGCAACACCTTTAAGTTCTAGTATGGAACTACCCATGACCGATAATTATGACGAACTTATTGTAGGAGAAAGCATTGAATCTTTAATAGAAAATGGGTTTTTAGCTCGCGCTGAAATGTTTTCATATAATGTAGGTTTAACCTCTTTAGTGGTTGGCGCCAATGGTGACTATACCGTTAAATCTTCTGAAGATTTATATACTGCAAACGATATGCTTTCTAAGCTAATTCAAGCTTATGAAGAGCGAGCAAAAGGTAAAAAAACATTAATTTTTAATAACGGTATTAATACCTCATTACACGTTTACGATACGTTTAGAAGAGCGGGTTATCCTGTTGCACACCTAGATAATACTAATACTAGAAAAGAGCGTGCCATGATTTTAAAGTGGTTTAAAAAAACGCCAGATGCCATATTAACATCAGTAAGTATTTTAACTACTGGTTTTGATGAACCTACTGTTGATAGTATTATTTTAAACAGAGCCACAAAATCGTTAACACTTTATTATCAAATGATTGGGCGTGGATCTCGTATATTAAAAGATAAGAAAACATTCTCTGTAATTGATTTAGGAAATAATTTTCATCGATTTGGACCTTGGGGCGATGATTTAGATTGGCAACGTATTTTTAGATCGCCAAATTATTATTTAGATGCTATTTTAAGTGATGAAGAACTTGAAAGTAATTTTAGATATGAAATGCCTGATGAACTTCGCAAGGAATTTTCCAAATCTAAAGACGTGTATTTTGATATTCAAAAAACGTATGTCGATTCTATTAGAGGCGGTGAGTCATCAAAAGTTGTTTTAGAACGTTCTATAGAACAACATGGGAAAATTTGTATTGAAAATAGCGAGGATGTCTATGATGCCCTAGCTTTAGCAAAAATGTTGGGTGATGATGTCGATTTTAGAATTCAACGTTATACCAAATGCATAAGCAAAAGCACCTATAACTTTGTTGAATGGTTAAAAGGCGATTATAAAAAGAAATTGAACGCTTATTTGCGATCAAATTTTGATGAAGTTTTTGAAGAAATCCATGGTTATCCGCCAGAAGACTAAGCACTTCAAATAATTTAGCAGAAATATTATTATTACATCCTTAAAATAAGGCGTATCTTTACATGCAAATAACTCAAAAAATATTCTAGGTAAACTATGGCTAAATCACAAGTAACGTTTAACAAAATTGAAAAAGAAAAAAAACGCTTAAAGAAAAGAGAAGAAAAGCAAAAGAAAAAAGATGCCCGTAAAGCTGAAAAAGAAGCTAGCGGAACATCAGGAATTCAATTTGCTTATGTAGATTTTAATGGTAATTTAACGGATACGCCACCAGATCCAGCAATGCGAGAAAAAGTTGAAGCTGAAAGTATTGAATTGGGAATTCCTAAAAAAGAAGATAGAGGCGAAGAAGAGCCAAAAAACAAAGAAGGGAAAGTGTCTTTTTTCGACCATTCAAAAGGATTTGGTTTTATACTTGATAGTATAAACCAAGAAAAATATTTTGTACACGTAAGTGGTTTGCTTGAAGATATTGAAGAAAACGATAAAGTGACTTACGAACTTGAACGCGGACAAAAAGGGATGAATGCCGTTCGTGTAAAGAAGATTTAATACAGATTTAAATATGTCCTTGCGATTCCACACACTTGAAGAGGATGAAGAATATATAAATCTCCAAACCGAATTAGTTAGATTACAACAGCATATAAAAGCTACTAATCAGCGTGTTCTTATCTTATTTGAAGGTAGAGATACGGCTGGTAAAGGTGGTGCAATTATGCGTTTTATTCGTTTTTTAAATCCACGCCTTTTTAAAGTTGTAGCACTTTCAAAACCAACGGAACGTGAATTTGGGCAATGGTATTTTCAACGCTATATAGAGCATTTACCAGGACCAGGTGAAATGGTGCTTTTTGATCGAAGTTGGTATAACAGATCGGTTGTAGAACCCGTTATGGGCTTCTGTACCAAAAAACAATATAATTTATTTAATAAGCAAGTTGTTCAATTAGAAAAATTGCTAGTTGAAGACGGTATTCATTTGTTTAAATTTTGGTTTTCCATTAATTCTGAAGAACAAAAAAAACGCCTTGAAGAACGTGTTCATAACCCATTAAAACAATGGAAATTGAGTAGCGTTGATGTTGAGGCACAATCAAAATGGGAGGATTTCACAAAGTATAAAGAGGCGATGTTTAAAAAAACGGGTAAGCCAAATGCACCTTGGGTTGTTATTGATGGAAATGAACGTGATGTTGCCAGAAAAGAAGTGATTCGATATGTTATCGACAGATTAGAATATGATAAAAAAGGCGAAACTGGTGAACGATTAAAGTTTAACAAATCTATTGTATCTGAAATATTTGATGAAGACAGTTTAGCAAATTGCTTGAGTAAGTAATCATAACTAATACTACTTTAACGTATTCAACTTTTAAAATTGTTCTATTAAATATGGCATTACCAAAAAAATCAATCGTAATCTTACTAGCTTTTTTTGCCATTTATGTTATTTGGGGCTCTACTTATTTACTTAATAAAATTGCAGTAACTGAATTACCACCTTTTTTCTTGGCATCAATTCGTTTTATTATTGCTGGTATTTGTATTTTCATCATAGCTAAAATTCTAAAAGTAGATATTTCGATAACTAAAGAACAGCTTAAAAATACCATAATTGCTGGGTTTTTGTTTTTAACATTTGGAAACGGCGTTGTAGTTTGGGCACTTAAATATGTAGATAGTGGTTTTGCTGCGTTAGAAATTTCTGCACAACCTTTAGTCGTTTTAATTTTAATGCGCATATTTCAAGATAAAAAAATTTCTACCATGTCATACATTGGTGTTTTTTTAGGTTTTATAGGCATTTATCTTTTAGTAAGTCAAAAACAGCTCATAAGTCAAGAAGGACAAATTACAGGAATGATTATGATTTTTATTTGTATGATAAGTTGGGCTTATGGCAGTTTATTTGTTGGTAAAGCTAATTTACCATCAAATTATTTTGTAAATACAGGTTACCAAATGCTTACTGGTGGTATTATGTTGGCCATAGCTAGTGTTTTTTTTGGTGAAAGCTGGACGTTGCCATCATCATGGAGCATAGATGTGCAGTGGTCTATGTTAGGACTTATTATTTTTGGCAGTATTATAGCCTTTACAGCTTTCAACTATTTATTAAAAGAAGTTTCTCCAGAAAAAGTAGCTACTTCAACTTATGTAAACCCTATTATAGCATTAATTTTAGGTTGGTGGATATTGAATGAACAAATTACTACACAATCGATTATTGCAGCAATAGTTTTACTTACAGGTGTTTATTTTATTAATACTAAACGCGTTATAAAACCTAGAGGTATTGGACGTTAAGAGCGCTATAAAATTTATGCTTATTAGCACACTGGCATTCGCTTGTATGAATGCTATAGTAAAATTTTTAACAGATGTTAGTCCTTTTCAAATTGTATTTTTCAGATCTGGAAGTTCACTTTTTTTCACCTTCGGGTTTCTCTTAAAAAATAAGATTCCAATTATTGGTACTAATAATAAGCTATTGATTTTAAGAGGCTTAGTAGGTGTTACTTCAATGACATTATTCTTTATGTCAATAAAATATTTATCTGTAGGTACAGCGGTTTCACTGCGTTATATAGCGCCCATTTTTGCAGCAATATTTGCAGTTATTCTGTTAAAAGAAAAAATAAAAATAGTGCAATGGCTATTCTTTTTAATGGCATTTATTGGTGTTATTATTTTGAAAGGATTTGATACCAAATTAAATACTTATGGTTTGTTTTTGGTGTTATTAGCAGCTGTTTTTAGCGGTTTAGTATACATCATAATTAGTAAAATTGGTAAAAGCGAGCATCCCGTAGTAGTTGTAAATTACTTTATGGTAATTGCAACTATAGTTGGAGGTATTCTCTCAATTAAAAACTGGGTAAACCCCAATGGATACGAATGGTTGTTATTATTTAGTTTGGGCTTTTTCGGATACTTTGGGCAAGTTTATATGACTAAGGCTTTCCAAACCGCATCTACCAGTCAAGTAGCTCCTTTTAAGTATATCGAAGTTATTTTTACGGTACTATTTGGTATTTTTGTTTTTAAAGAAATTTATACTTTTTGGAGTGTTATTGGTATAGCTTTAATTATTGGAGGATTGATTTTGAACGTTTTATATAAAGCAAGATATAATAGTTAAAAGACGTGTTTTCAATTTTGGTAACATATTATGTCTTTGTATTTTTGGATTTCTAAATAAACTAGTTTTAGCATCTATGACATTTAATCAGCGTATTAATAATATCAGAAGGACACTCATGAAAAGCATGACAAAAAATGTTGGGAGTTCCTATTCTGAGCCAAAAAAAGGCGATTTAAAAACTGAGGATGTAAAGCATGTTTTAATTATTAGACCAAATCATCGATTAGGAAATCAATTACTATTAACACCTATTGTTCAAGAGGTTATAAATACTTTTCCTAATTGTGAAGTTGATTTATTTGTTAAAGGCGGTGTGGCATTTCCAGTTTTTGAAAATTACGAAAGGGTAAATAAAATCATTCAACTCCCAAAAAAACCTTTTAATAATCTTTTTAAGTATGCAAAATCTTGGGTTTCAATAAAAAATAAAACTTACGATTTAGTTATAAATGGTGACAAAAATTCATCATCAGGACGTTTGTTAACTCAACTTTCAAAATCAAAATTTAAAATTTTTGGTGAGACTAATGAAGCCATAGAAAATAAATATTCAGATTATAAGCACATTTCAAAATATCCCGTATATAATTTAAGACATTATTTAACCAAATTAGGAATTACAGATAATAATAGACCATTACCCGTGCTGGATATTAAACTAAGTAATGAAGAGATTTCTAATGGTAAGAAAATTTTAGATGATATTATTAAAAACAATAAAAAAACCATTTGTATTTTTACCAATGCCACAGGCGACAAGTGTTATTCTGAAGCTTGGTGGGACACCTTCTACTCACGCTTATTAAAAGAATACCCAGATTATAGCATAATTGAAATGCTTCCTATTGAAAATGTTTCAAAAATAAACTTTAAAGCGCCGCATTTTTATAGTAAAGACATCAGAGAAATGGGAGCTATTATTAGAAACACTTCCATATTTATTGCTGCCGATAATGGTGTTATGCATTTAGCTAGTGCATCATTAACACCAACCATTGGGTTTTTCTCAATTACTAACGAAAGTGTTTATGCACCTTACGGTAATGGTAGTGCAGCTTTAAATACAAATAATACAAATATTGAAGATTGGATTGAAAGTATTAATAAAATTTTATTGAATTAAAACTAGTATTATCGCTGTCCTGAAAATTCCATCGCTTCACCTTTACCAAATCCGTAGCTAATACCAAAAGTCACGAAGCGTCCACGCATCCTGCTATCAAGTGAATAAAAATCTGCCTGAGAAGAAAAGCTTTCATCAATGCGAGTTGCAAAAGCATCACGAACACTTAAATTTAAAATAAATTTTCCTTTTAATATTTTTTTTCTTAAACCAAAATCAACAAAGTAACTTTCAGATACTTCACCTTGAATACTTACATAATTAGAATTGTAATTTCCAGACACTTCAAAATCAAACTCTAAAGGCAGTTTGAATTTAGAAGTGATTCTAGAATTCCATCTATTACCGTTAAAATCAAAATTTTGTGTTTCAAAAACACCAGTTCTATCAAAATAACTAATATTAAAATCGCCAGTTAAAGTAAACCAATTTACAGGGTTATACTTACCGTTTGCTTCAAAACCTATGGTATTACTAGTTCCGATATTTTCTGGTTGAGATGTGCTAACATTATTTTGGAAAGTAACAATATTTTCAATTACATCAGTAGTGTAACGGTTGTATAAACTAAAATTAAGAGCTGCATTTTTTATTTTATGAATGCTTGTAATCTCATAAGAATCTGTATATTCTGGTTGTAAATTGGGGTTGCCTCTAGAGATGTTAAAATTATTTCTTATGTTATTAAATGGGTTTAGCTGCCTTAACCCGGGCCTGTTTATTCTTTTAGAATATCCTGCTTGTACTGAAAATCCATCTGAGATTATATATGATGAATGTATGCTTGGAAATAAATCTGTATAAGTGCTGCTGTTAAATATGTTTGTAGTTCTTAATAGTGTATTTATATTTGTATTTTCCAATCTGAGTCCAATTTTTAAACCCCAAATATCACCTTCATAAGCTAGTGTATTGTAAAATGCTAATACTTTTTGGTCAAAATCAAATACATTCGTTAAATCAGGATCTGTAACTAAAATACCATCAATTGAATTACTGACTTCAAAATCATTAGAGACCATATTAATAGCATATTGAGATCCTGTTTCCAAAGTATATTTTTTTAAAAAAGGATGAATGTAATCAAGTTTAAATGTGTAATCTTCAAGTGAGTAATCTGTACGGGTTTCTTGTAAACTATTAGGCTCGTTACCTGTTATAGTCGTATTTTGAAAAATAGAAGATTGATCTTTTGAAAACTTACTACCTAAAGCACTGAACAATAAATCTTGATCTTCATGCCGTTTAAAATCTCTTTTATATTGCAATTCATAGCGTAGTTTGGGATTGGTAGCCTCAGTATTTTGTTGTCTTAACCAACTATCGGTTAGATTATTTTCATTAAAAAACCTATTAAAATCAGCCTTAGATATTTGATCTTCAACTTCATAAGCATAAGAGCCAGAAAGTGTAATAACATTGCTTTCGTTTATATAATAATCTGTACCTAATAGAATACTACTAAATTTTTCATCAAAATTACTACGCTCAATACTTGTAATGGTTGTATCGTTAATAATATCGCGGTTTATACTTTTTCTTATGTCTTTAAAAGTTCTAATACCAGCTCCAATTTGACTAAATAGATTGAATTTTTCAGTTCGTTTATTAATACTTAAACCAAAACTATTATTATTGGGTACACCAACATTTAAACTTGCAGAACCATTTAAACCTCGCTTTTCAGATTTTTTTATAATAATATTGATAATTCCTGAGGTGCCTGCTGCATCATATTTTGCAGAAGGATTAGTGATCACTTCAATTCTATCAATCATATCTGCTGTAATAGTGCCTAATGCATTTCCATCTGCTGATGCTAAAACTGAAGGTTTTCCATTTATCAATATTTGTACACCCTCACTTCCACGCAAGCTAACGGCTCCTTCTATACTTACGTTAACAGATGGCACATTATTTAAAACTTCTAAGGCGCTTGCACCTGTTGAACTTAAATCTGACCCTACATTAAAAATACGTTTGTCTAACTTGAATTCTGTTTGAGATTTTTCAGCAAGAACAACAACTTCACTCAGTGCTTGCAAATCTTCAGATAATATCACATTTCCCAAGTCAACTTTATTTTTAGAAATGGTAAAAGTTTTAATAGTTTTAGTGATATACCCTATGTAACTAATTTCAATATAAAAATTTTCAATATTTGTATTTACAGTAAAATAGCCTTCTATATTTGAAACAGTGCCAGTAAAAGGCGTATTCGAAGATTTATTAATTACAGAAATTGTGGCATATTCAATGGGTAAATTATTAGTAGCTTCAAAAATTTCTCCTGTAATTTCTATTGATTTATTTTGAGCATAACTAGAATTCCACGTTAATAAAATTAGACTTAAACTAAAAATATAAAGTAACTTAATATTCATATATCTATAATAAGTAAAGCTGAAACAAATATAACGTCATGTTATTTTTTAGATGTTAAAATTTAATTAAAAAGCATTTAAAATATAATTGGGATAGAATTCAGCTTATTAAAAACAGTGCATTTTATCTATTCATCGTAAAAAAATGGAAAGGGAACGAATTTTTTAAAGCACAAAAGGTTTAGATGGTTAGTTTTGACATGAATTTAAAAATCATCCCCAAATGAAAAATTTAATGACACTTATTTGTTTAGCCTACATCTTCAGTTTTTCTAATGCGATTAACGCACAAGAAATTGCTAGTTCTGAAACTATTGTGCCTGCTAACTATAAGAAACGCAGTCCTATTTATGATTATTCAGAAGAAAAAATAAGTAATACAGATACTATTGCTGATTTTAATACCAAAGAGAATAAAATTAAAATAACTGGAACTATTTATCTTGCAGATGGTGTAACGCCAGCAAAAGATGTACTTTTTTATGTATGTCAACCAGATGAAAACGGAGAATATGAATTAAAGCGCGATGAATACAGTAAGCGTTATGT
>JBAQZZ010000091.1:0-5707 GCA_049791475.1 Flavobacteriaceae bacterium
GTTATGGGGTATTCAATATGTAGCTAAGCTATTCACTTTGCAAGCTATCGTGAGAGCAGAAAAATTGAACGATTATAATAAAAAGGCAATCAGAATTGAAATGAGGAGAATTTTTCAAATTACCATCATATTTTTATTTAACCTTAGTTGCCGAACTAGTGATAATAATTCTGGTAATGAACTTACATACCAATACAAAGTTGACAGTTACTACAATAACACAAATGAAGCAAAAAATTTTATCTCAACTAAGTATTATGACTCTAATGACAAATTATTAAGAGAAATTAAAAGAGATGGCATTTGTATAGAGTATTTATATAACGAAAATAATAAGGTTGCTGAAACAGTAACTGGACGAAACTGTGATTTTGGTAGGAGGTCAATTTTTATCTACGATTCAGCTGGAAATCATTTGGGCAATTTTGAAACATTACAGGCAAATATAGATTTGGACACTGTAAATTTTGAACAAACTAAATTTTATAATGATTTGAATCAGCTTGTAAAAGAAAAAATATCTGAAACAAAATCCATTGATGGAGAACTAATTGAAATCTGGAATTTATACAAATATGATAGGACTTAAAAACATCTTTGGAAGTTAAAAAAAATGATTTTACAGCATGGTATGGCACTTATAAATACGATTCAACAGGCAAAATTTTAGAATTAAATAAGACCCGAAATGAAAGGTTTGAAACTAAAACTTTCACTTATAATAATCTGGGCTTACTAATTGAAATAGAAAAGAAAAACAATGGAAAACTAATAACACCCATGGGTACATTTGACTCTCCTGATAGGCGAATAATTTTCAAGTACGATTCAACAAATTTTTTATATGAAGAATCGATCTATGATAATGAAAAATTTACTGTCAAGACAATTAATGAAAAGTCAGTCTTCAAAAATGAAAACACCCCATAACACTAAATATAGGTCATTGGGCAAATAGTGCTAAAGCTGAAAATGATTACATTTAAGAAAATATGTAAGGAATTGGTAGCTTGGAGCCTTGAAGTGCCCAACGCCCCATATTCTTAACGTTATGGGCATATCAGCAAATGAGAATACCTAAGATAAAAGGAGTAATTGAACGAAGAATTTTAATCAACTATCAAGTTGACCAAGAGGTATTGACAAATTATTTGCCTGAACCTTTCAAGCCAAAACTTGTCAACGGAAAAGGTATTGCTGGAATTTGCCTGATTAGATTAAAAGAAATAAGACCAAAAGGACTTCCTAAACAAATTGGAATTAGCTCAGAAAATGGAGCTCACAGAATTGCTGTGGAGTGGATTGAAAATGGTGAACTAAAAGAAGGTGTTTACATTCCAAGAAGAGATACTTCATCACGGCTTAACTCATTGGCTGGCGGAACTATATTTCCAGGAGAGCATTACTTAGCCAAATTTACTGTGAACGAATCTGGAGGGAATTACGAAGTTTCATTCATTAGTGAAGACGAGACTTCTCTATCAATTAAGGCAACTGAAACGACCAACTGGAACGAAGAAAGTGTCTTTGATAATTTGGAATGCGTATCAGACTTTTTTGAAAAAGGTGCTGTTGGATTTTCACCTGAACAAGGCAAAAATAGTTTTGATGGACTTGAACTTAAGGCATACAATTGGAAAGTTTCGCTGTTAAATGTAGAAGACGTACAATCTAGCTTCTTTCAAAATCAAGATATATTTCCAGCAGGTTCCGTGAAATTTGACAATGCACTGTTAATGAAAGATATCGAGCATGAATGGATAGGACTTGATAGAATTAAAGCCCATAACATTGTATAAAACCCATTTGCTCCGCACCTTGTAGCAAAGTGTCTGCTGAATAGCCCGTAATTTATGCTTGCTTTTCATAGCTGGCAACCAAGGATATTGCTTTGGTCAAGTATAGTGCTTAATTATTCTAAGCTTTCGCAATTAATGAAGTGTATCAGTTTGTGGAGAAAGCATAAATCACTACTTTCAGTATTTCATAGCCTAGTATAGCAAACGGGTTTTATACAGGCGTTGTAGCCAATACGCGAAAAAACCGAACTGAATGAAAAAAATAATAATGCTTATGGGAATTTTATCATTCTTTGGGTGTGGAGCGAAAAGCTTAACACCCATAGAAACTGAATTAGTTAATAAGTTGGATTTTAACATCGAACTTATGAAAGAATTGAAAAATGAGACAAAGAGTGAATTAATTCAGTTGCCTGCAATCGACCAAGAAACTGCGGATATTTTAGACGAATTCTACAGCGGAATTCACTCAACCATATCAGAAGAGAAAGCGAACTCGATTGTAAAAAAATTAAAAGAAAAATTTAGAAAAAAAGGATATTTAATATTTGCTTTTACAGGCGAAGATGATTCAAAAAGCATTGGAGTTATTAAAGGGACTAATGACCTTGACATTTTGCGATATAGAAGAACAGACGGAATTAATCACGATTATGAAAATGACGATATTGTTGCAAAAATAGCGGAATGGAATGATAAATTCGGATTGACTGTGATTGGTTGCGGACGAGATTGGCTTGAACTGGAATTTAAAAAGTTACCACGTGATTTAGACGCTTTTGCTGACGAAGTTTATGAATTCTGCCCCGACTCTGTTGACCAAGGTGTTGGAGAAGTAGAAAACTTAAAACTAATGATTAAAGAAATGAACGGAATTTGGTTGTGGTGGGACTAAAAAAGTACTGGCTACAACAACACCTATACGCAATGCCCTACGGGACACTGCGCATAGCCAATACCTTGTAAGCAATGAAACACCTATGAAGAAATACCTTACGTTGTTATTCACATTGACCTTAATGGCCTCTTGTAAAAAAGAAGAAAGTGAACCTAGTCCTGTTATTGATAGCAGCCATATTGAATACTTTGGCTTTACTTTGATTGATACATATTGGGATGATCCTACTGATAGTATTTCTAAAATTAACTATTCAGACGAGGTTCATTCATTTTCGAATTTAGCAGATATTTTAGTGGTATCACCTTCTGACTATATCGTTGACAGAATAACTGCAATGGCCAATTTTGATATGAAAGCCGTACTACACCTGAATGAAATATTCTTTGAAAATGTTGGCACTGCCAGCCCTTCAGGTGCAGACTACGACTTAAGGTCAGACTATCAGCAAAGGTGGGATGATTTTGTTTCTTATAATTCGCTAAACTCAAATCAATCTAATATTTTAACTTTTTATTTAGGAGAGGAACCAACATGGAATGGAATCTCATATATTGAGTTTAGCACAGCATCAGACTACGTGAAAAATCAGTTCCCAGAAGTTCCAATTTTGCTGATCGAGGCTTATCCAATAATTGACAGTTTGCAAGTTCCAACGAGTGTAGATTGGCTTGGTTTTGATCATTACTTCGTTAAAGACCCAACTTCTGACGCTTCGTTTCAACAAGAATGGAAGACAATAAAATCAAAAAGGTCAACGACTAATCAAAAATTGGTTGTTATAATGGATTCGCATTATATCTCTTGGGCTCACGGAGATTTTGGCAATATCCAATTAAATGACATGAAGGATGTGGCTTTAAATTATTATGAACTAGCACTCTCTGAAACATCGACTATTGCGGTAATTGGGTACTATTGGCCAAATAGTTTTGAATTCCCAGAAGCGGTTGGAGCAAGAGGTATGCCTCAGATTGTAAAGGACGAGTACATCCGAATTGGCAAGGAAATCACAGGAAAAAAATAGAACTGCTTACAACAACTAAGCATTCGTGTGGTTGGTACAGCTTGTGCCGCCTGAGCGGTAACCTAACATAGCCTGTCCCGCGAGCGGGAAATGCAGTGTTGAGCGAATCTTAGCCTGCCAGAATTGCTGCTCCCTTATGGGTAAATCGAAGTGATAGCGTTTAATATCAAGGCTTAGAAGTGTGGGCTTTTAAGCTGGTAGGAGTAATCAAATCAAGAATTTTAATGCTTCATCTTATGATTTTTGATATTTTCATTGACTGGGAAGCTGTTTTTTACCTACACTTTGGTATTTTGCTTTGCTTTTCGATGATTAATTATGATTTGACAGGCAAAGGATTTATGTTGTGAGTGAATCTAGAATAGTTAAAAAATAGTCGATTGTAAATGTGTAAGCGTTTGCGGCCGTTTGTTGTCGGTTAATTAAAATCATTAATATAAAGTGCGATAATAATATGTATCAACAATGTTGATATATTTATGTTATGCCTCACCTAAAAAACTGAAATAGGGATAAAAGCCTTTGAAATATGGACAGAATCGTAATAATTACAGGAGTAAGCCGAGAATCAGGACTTGGCTTTGAAACAGCAAGGCAAATGAAAGACCTTGGATATAAAGTTATTATAACAGCCCGAGACTTGGGCAAAGTTTCAGAACTTGCTGAAAAAATCGGAGTTTCTTCCCGTCAATTAGATATTACGAATGATCAATCTATAAACGGACTTGTAAAAGACCTTGATAAGGAATTTGGCAAAATAGATGTTTTGATTAACAATGCAGGTTCGTTCTTTGACCAAGGCGGAGAACCACTTTCGGCAGATATAGGGTTTATTAAAGAAGCTCTTGACACAAACCTTTTGGGTGCTTGGAGAATGATAAAAGCATTTTACAACCTAATTGAAAAAAGTGGCCAGCCCAGAATTGTTAATGTTTCAAGTGGTGCAGGTTCATTTAATGATTCTATTTTCGGTCTTGCTTATCATTTTAGCAAAGTGCCCGTTTATGGAATTACCAAACTTGCTCTTAATGGACTAACAGTGAAGTTCGCAACACAATTTAAAGACAGTAAAATCAAAATTAATTCCGTTGACCCAGGTTTCACAGCTACTTATCCAGGAACCGAAGATTGGGGTGGCAGACCTGTAAATGAAGGTGCTAAAGGAATAGTTTGGGCTGCGACACTTCCTAATGATGGGCCTTCAGGTGGCTTTTTCAAGGATGGAGAACCAATAAATTGGTAATGGAACTATATAATGATGTACAAGCTTTTCACGCCAAATCAAGAAAAGAATGGCGAAAGTGGTTGGAGAAAAATCACTCGAAAGAAAAGTCTGTTTGGCTCGTTATCTATAAAAAGGAAAGTGAGATACCAAGTGTTTATTATCCCGAAGCGGTTGACGAAGCATTGTGTTTTGGTTGGATAGATAGTAAACCCAAGAAACGAGACGAAGACAGTTACTATCAGTTTTTTGCCAAAAGGAATCCAAAAAGCAATTGGAGCAAAGTGAATAAGGAGAAGATTGCGAAACTCATTGAAAAAGGTTTGATGCAGTCGGAAGCACTTGAAATGATAGAAATAGCCAAAGAAAACGGAACTTGGACTGCCTTAGACGAAGTTGAGAAACTGATAATTCCTGACGACTTGCAAGAGTTATTCTCAAAGAATAAAACATCATTTGAAAATTGGCAGAACTTTCCACCTTCTTCAAAAAGGGGCATTTTGGAATGGATTTTAAACGCTAAAAAGCCCGAAACTAGATTGAATCGAATAATGGAAACTGTTTCACTTGCTGAGAAAAATATTAGAGCAAATCATTACAGACAACCTAAAAAAAATAAAATGGCGAAGGCATAACAACGGCTATACGTAATGCGGGCGAAAGTGCTAATATGAAAGTAATTACATTAATTAAACTAACAGCTAAACGGAAAGTGAAGTGCCTTGAAATCCCGCACTACGCATAGCCGAGCTGTTACCCAC
>JBAQZZ010000092.1:0-16400 GCA_049791475.1 Flavobacteriaceae bacterium
AATTTTGTCATGTACTGAAAAATTATTCTAAATAAAAAAAGCCTCGTAAAACGAGGCTTTTTTTATTATTATTTTAACGCAGAACTATTGCACTTGACTCTCAGCTCTGTTGTCTTCAATTTCAGCAGCTTCTTTTAAAGCATTATATAGTTTAGTATTTACAACACTAGATTTTTGTTGCTCAACTCTATTTGCTGCAGCTTGGTAGTTATCTAATTTTACAGCTGGAGTCACTTTTGTCACTTGAATCATGTAAACACCATTCTCACCATCAATTAATTTAGATGTTTCACCTTCATTTAATCCGAAAGCTGAACCAACAATCATAGGCTCTCTTCCAGCACCAGAAATAGTTGGTGTTTTCATATTAATTGCTGATGCCGTTTTTACCGTTGTATTTTCAGCTTTAGCTAAATCATCCAATGTAGTAGCCGAAACTCTTTTTCTAATCATTTCTGCCTTCTTTTCTTTTCGAATAGCTGGCAAAACAGTTGCAGTAGCATCATCAACAGCCATTAAGCCTTCTTTATGCTTTGCTACTAATTGTGCAATAACATAACCACCTGGAATGTTAAAACGCTTTGTATCTCCAACTTCTGCTTCTTTTTCAAAAGCCCAACGCACTATCTGTCTTTGGCTTCCAACACCTGGTATATTTTCGTCTAAAATTTTAATACCGTTTACTGGACGTACTGTAAATTTACTTTCCGTAGCAACTTCTTCAAAATCTTTTTCTGCTACTTTTACTTCAAAGTTCGAAGCATCTCTAAATATTTTATCAATAGTAGTTTCAGATGGCTCGATAGTTCTAGCAATTGTTCCTACTTGAACCGCTTTCTTTTTATCTTTCTGACCTTCAATTTCAATGATATGAAATCCAAAAATTGTTTTTACAACACTTAAATCGCCAACTTTACCTCCAAACTCAAAATCATTAAATTCTGAAACCATAGTGTTATAAGGATGCCAATCGTAACGCCCTTCATTTTCTACACTGCCTTGATCTGATGAAAATGCAGTTACAAATTCTGGGAATTTAGAACGATTTGTTTTTAATATACTTAAAAGACTATCTGCAGTTGCTTTGGCTTGTGCTTCTGTTTGTGTAACCTCTGGCGCAGCACTTCTTGCTCCTATAAAAGGAATTAAAATGTGTCTTACTTTCGCTGAATCTGGTATTTGTTTTACTGCAACAATTTTTGAAAGTTTGAAAAAACCATTGTCTTTATATGGTCCAAAAACATCGCCTTCGTTTAAATTATATAAGGTGTCTGACACTGCTGATGGCAAGCTAGATTTAAACACAAAACGATTATCAAATTTAAGATCTGAAGCTGCAACTACATTAATATATGCTTCATCATTTTTAACTTTAGAAAACGCTACAATGGTATCTTTTCTTCCTGTTTCATCAACAAATCTTCCGCTTAAATACGTTCGAAGCTCTTCAATAATAGCATTTTCATCATCAATACTTGGTGTTTCTTTAAACTCAACAAACTTAATATCTCTTGATGCTTCTACCTGATATTTCTTTTTATTTTTATTTATATAATTTGATATATCAGATTTTTCAACTTTAACAATACTATCTGGAATAGAAGAATAGGCAATTTGCACATATTTAATATCAACCTTATTGCCTTCTAATTTATAATCCAATTCGCCTTCTGCAAGCGTACCGGTTAAACCCGCTTTTACTAAATTAAAATAGTTTTGTTGCAACGCATTATTAGCAACTTGCTTTTCGTAATTAACCCAACTTTCAAATCCTGCTGGAGACATTTCTTTTAAGTTAGCTATATATTCGTTTAATTTATTTTCATCAAATAAACCTGCTTCATTCAAAAACTCTGGACTAGTTGCCAAGGCTGTTTTAAGTAAATCGCGCATTTGATCTTTCTCAACAGTAATACCCAACTTATCATATTGCGTTTCCATGATGGCTTTTCTCACTTCTTCATCCCAAACTCTATTCATTACCTGCGTGCTAGTTGCATTTGGGCCTGCTTGCCTTTGTGCAGCCTCAACTTTTTGCAAGAAATCTTCACGTGTAATATCTTTACCATTTATGGTAGCAACTATGCTTTGTGACTTAGAAAAAAGCGCATCTTTATTCTCAAAAAGGCTAGACAATATAAAAGCAAATAATGCCAAGGCAATTACTAATATAAGTACTACCGTTTTTTGTCTAATTTTATTTAAAACTGCCATTGTAATTTAAATTTTTATAAAAATCTCTGTTTGAGATTTAGCTTGTTAAATTGGTTGTCAATTATTTATTTATTGACGAAAATATCGTGCGCGAAAATACCATTTTCTATTTAATAATGAAAGTGTTATTTGGTATTTGTTTATCGGTTGAAAAAAATTGAATTTAAAATATAATCGATTAAATGCTGCTGATAACTGCAGACTGAAAACTTATTTTAATCTTCTTCTAAACGTTTCACTTCTACCATATCAATTTTAGTGTTTGAAACCTCTAAAATTGTAAATTGAAAATCATCCATTTTAACGACTTGATTTCGCTCAGGAATTTCTTCGGTGTGGTTTACAATGAGTCCACCTAAAGTTTCATAATTTTCGCTTTCTGGTAAATTAATTTTATACGTTTCGTTTAAGTAATCCACTTCTAAACGCGCAGAGAACTTGTAACTCGTTTCATCAATTTTTTCTTCTGTTAAATCTACGGTATCATGTTCATCTTCAATTTCGCCAAATAATTCTTCAACAATATCCTCAACTGTCATAATTCCTGAAGTGCCGCCATATTCATCTAAAACCACGGCTATACTTTTATGCCTTTTTGTAAGCACCCCAAGTACATCTTTAATAAGTACGGTTTCTGGCACAAACTCTACGGGCAACATCATTGCTTTTATAGTTTTTGGCTTTTTGAACAACTCAAACGAGTGCGCATACCCCAATATATCGTCAATAGTATCTTTATAAACTAAAATTTTGGTACAACCCGTTTCTGTAAAAAGAGCATTTAATGTTTTGGTGGATTCTTTGATATCTAGAGCTATAATTTCGGTTCGAGGCACCATAACTTCTCTTGCCTTTACCTCGGAAAACTCCAAAGCATTTTGAAAAATCTGTATTTCTGTATCTACTTCATCATGCTCTTCAACAGATTCCATTTGCTCGCTTATATAATTTACCAATTCTAATTTGGTAAAAAATAACTGAACTTGATCCCCTTCGGTTTTAAAAAAAGTTTTGAGAATTAAATCTGAAATCCAAATCACAAAATCTGAAATAAAAGTAAAAATGCCATAAAAAACATAGGCAGGAAACGCTAAAGCTTTGATTAAAGAGTTTGCATAAATTTGAAAAAATACTTTGGGTAAAAACTCGGCAGTTATTAAAATAACTAATGTAGATATTATGGTTTGAGACAATAAACTCAAATCATTAAACATATAATTTACAAAACTATTTGATGTTGGTAAAAAGGACTGAAACCAGCTTACCAGTAAATCGCCCATAAAAAACCCGTAAATCACCAATGCTATATTGTTACCAATAAGCATGGTTGTGATAAATTTTGATGGTTTTGCTGTTAACTTGGTTAAAATTTTAGCCAGTAAACCTTCTTGTTTTTTTTCAATTTCAATATGAATTTTATTTGAAGAAACATAAGCAATCTCCATTCCTGAGAAAAAAGCAGAAAGAATTAATGATACAATTATAATAATAACATAAATGCTCATTTAGTTTGAATTATCTTTATTTTCATATTTCTTTCTAAACTTTTGTCTAAAAAAATACATGAAAATAGCAAGACCAGCAAGTAATATAGATGTATAAACTACCTCGCCACTGCTAATATATTTTGAAATTGCATCATAAATAAATAATGCGGCAAAAACCAAGTATGCGTATTGAAAAATTTTAGAATATTTCATTTTAAATCTTTAAAAGACAAAGATAATTAAAATAGCAGCAAGAATTTTAATAAAAGAATTATTCGTCAAGTGTAATTATTCCTGTAACTTCTAAAACTTCGGCATTGGTGAATTTGGAATTAGAATCGAAACCATTTCCGTGAATAAGATCAAAACCTGTTCTAAATGTTACTGGTTTATTTGTGTATAACCACTCTTTTTTTTGATCGTAGTATAATTGTTCTGCAAAAAGTGTATCGTTGGTTTGCGTAATAATTTTTACGTTACCCTGCAAATCGATTAAATTAGTTTTATCATAAGTTATAGCATAATCTGAAACTACTGTACTTTTTTTGTTTTCGTCATCAAATAAATACAAAGTAACGCCATTTGTAAATTCATAATAGGGGAAATCTCTATTTGAAAAATCTAGCATTTTGGCACTTAAAAGATTTGCGGTAACTCTTCCTGAATCGGTGTATTTCAAATTAATATGCTCAGCAATACCTATAGGCTCATTTTCTGATATGCCCATTTTTTTAACCTCATTGTAACTATTATTGCATGAAAAAAACATAGTCACAGTAAAAACTGTGACTATGTTTATCATATTATATATTTTATTTAATCTTCTCATTTAAAAAATTAAGGCACTGTAACAGATGAACCTATCCAGCAACCAATTCTTATTGTTTGACCTGAATTTGCAGCAGTAAAAATATCTGCTTTAGTAGGTGCTTTTGCAGAATAGCTTTCAACCGATTGTGCTGAAGCACTGCTTAATGTAGGATCTACACGTGCAGCTTTTCTAGCTTCGTCTGCTGCTAACCAATATACCGCTCTTTTATTAAAGGTGGTATCTCCACAACTATTTGCACTTGCTGCATACATAGCAGCAATAGCTAAATAAGGACGACCGTTTGATGGGTTTAATGCTAATGCTTTTCTGTAATAGTTTCTAGCTGCACCATAATTACCTTTAGCTTTAAGCTTTGTAGCAACTCTGTAATAAAGTTTAGATTTTTTAAAACCATCTTTTTCTAAGCTAATAGCTTGTTCGTAAAAACCAATTGCTTCATTTGATTTTCCTTCTTTATCTTTCAAAATCCCTAAATAGTATGCTGAATTTGCAGAAGGACTTATTTCATGATAAGCATTTACTAACTTAAAAAATAGTGGATCATCTGTACATTCTTTTTCAGACATTTTACCTGCTGCTCTTTGTAACCAAAGTGCACTGGTTTTATTGGCTTCAAAATCTTTAGTATAAAGCGGGATTAGGTTTTCACAATTAGCTCTATCACCTAACTTCTTATCAATTCCGTCAGATATTTGATCATATGCTTTTAAATAACTTTCATAAGACCTTTTATATTGCTTCTCTTTTTTTGTAAAAGTAGCACCAGTAGAATCTTTTGCAATAAGCTCATTAAGCTTTAATGAATAGTTTTCAACTTCATCTTCAATTTTTTCTACAACATCATCATACTTATTAAATAATTGTGAATCTGTTTTTAGCTTTTTATCAAACAAATCTACCATTAAAGAAAAATAGGTGTATAAGCTTTTAGGATTTGTAAATGTCTCTTTATCAAGCTTATATGCCGCATCGAAAAAATCGTATATCTCTTCAGTGCTTTTATGCATAATATATTTATTATCATACATTAATTGACAAGCTCGTGCGGCATATTCACCTTTAGGTGTTTTGCTAGCAAAATGTTCTGATCTTTGCTCCCAAAGCTTTATTAAATCGTTTAAAAACGCTTCTTTCTCTGCTCCAGTTGCCTTATCAGCTTTATGCTCCAAAATCTTTTCCCCATCAACATAAATGGCGATATTAAATTTTGGGCATTTGTTTCTTACTTCCATCCATGGCTCATAAGCAGCGTCGTAATTTTTTGCCTTTACATATTCATGAAATATAGAAAGTTTAGCCATACACTCTTCATCTTGCTGTGCAAAGCCAAAGTTTAATCCTAAAAATAATAATGCCAATAATGTAATTTTTGCTTTCATAATGATAATTTTAAGCTGTTAGTCATATTTCCTTTTTTGGAACCATCTATCGTTCAAAGATAAACTTAATTGGAAATTAATAAAATTCTCTTGTATTAAATTACTATTTGTTGTTCCACGTTTTCCAATCTCGAAACCTAAATTTGCATTAGATATTCCGTTTCCTACTGGTAAACCTATTCCAAAAGATATGCCAAACTCGTTTATAGATAGATTATTTATATTTAATCCTGTTTTTTCATAACGTAAACCTGCTCTGTAAACTGCACGTTTAAAATAGCTAGAAAAAGAATTATACTGTGGAATGTAAAAACCTCCTAAAGAAAAGGTAGTAGCATCTTCATATAAAGTTGTAGTGCTACTATACAAAACATTAGAAAAATTACTTGTTTTTTGTGACGTAAATTCTGCTCCTGCAAACCATTTTCTGGGTTGCCCAACACCAGCACCAATTGAAAACTTAGCAGGGATAATCAAATCTGTTTCTGCTAAGCCCAAAGCTTCTAGATTGACCTGTATTTGTTGATTAAAAAGGGGATTTAATGTTATGGTTGTAAATGATCTTTCGTTTTTAGATGTTAAATTACTTTCAGGTGTAAAAGTCGCTGCTGAAACAAACTCGAATTTTTCGTTTAGCATCGTTTTATAAGAGAGGCCTAAATTAATATTTAGCCCACTTAAATCGGATCTATTATTTTCTTGAGATTGACTTTGTACTGGCACACCATCACCATCGTAAACAAATTCTATAGTACTGTTTTGAATATTCCCAAAGTTATAATGTGCATCAACACCAATACTTAATTCGTCTGTAATTTGATATCCTAAACCAAAAAATGCTTTGTTTACACCTCCTAAACCATTAAATCTATTGGAAATATTACCATTATTATCTAAAGATTCTAACTTATAACCCACAGAAGTAAATGGTAAAATACCAAAGCCTAGACCAAATTTACCCATTGGAACCGATAATGCTAAATAGTTAAATGTTGAAGACGAAGCGTTTTCGCTACTAGTATTCGTCTTTAAATCTATACTTGAATACGATCCTCCAACGGTAAACTTAACTGGTCTACTTTCGTTGTTATAAGCTTCTATATTTTTTCCTGCGTAACCTGCTGGATTTCGCAAATTAATATGAATACTATCCATATAAATACTTAAACCGCCCATACTTCTATTTTCAACAGTCCCTTTAAATTTCAGGCTACCAATTCCGTAAAATGAATATGGTGAGACCGTACCCTCTTGTGCATAACCTTGAATTGCGAAAAAAGCTATAAAAACTATTACAAGTTTTTTTATCATGAGTTTGTATTAAATTGCAAAATATAGTTTAGTCCCTCTAAAAGAAAATTAGAGTTGGCAAATATGCTACTTTTTAATTGTTTAGACAAGAAATTAGCATCACCGCCTGTTAAAATAACTGTTAAATCTGAATATTTTTCTTTATATTCTCTAATTGCACCATCTATTTCATTTAAAACACCATTTACTACACCAGAGTGTATGGAATTTTTGGTAGAGTTTCCTGTAATATTCTGAGGTACTTTTGTATCTAATAACGGTAAATTTGCCGTTAAATTATTTAACGATTTATAACGCATTCTTAAACCTGGTGAAATAGCCCCTCCGATGTATTCATTTTTAGTGTTTACAAAATCGTAAGTAATACAAGTTCCTGCATCAATAATAAGCACATTGTTTTCAGAATATTGATAAACTGATGCACTAACTAAAGCTATTCTGTCTACGCCAAGCGTTTTAGGCGTTTTATAAAGGTTATAAAAAGGTAATTTAGTTTTAGAATCTAGAACTAACAAATTAAAAAACTCACCAATAACTTTAATATCGCTTTCTTTTAATTTTCCTACTG
Source organism: Flavobacteriaceae bacterium (assembly GCA_049791475.1). Lineage (GTDB taxonomy): Bacteria > Bacteroidota > Bacteroidia > Flavobacteriales > Flavobacteriaceae > CAXBID01. The sequence continues at coordinate 7,792 of JBAQZZ010000092.1, forward strand.
ATGAGATAATAACGCTATCAATTAATTTATACTTCTCTTTAATTTTACTTATAGAATCTAGTATTGATTTAGTTTCAACAACTTCTTTGTGCTTAATAGTATTGTTTTTAAAAACAGCAAGTTTAACAAAGGAATTCCCAACATCTACAATTAAGTTCATACAATTTACCAAAAGTTGTAAATTTATAAAACCATATAGAATATATATTCCTATTTAACATAATTTGTTAATAAACAACTGCGTAAAAGTCTGTTAAAAATAAAAGTAGCATTAATCACTATTTTCTATAATTTATTTTGGCGAATAACAAAAATGAGTATATATTTGCAACCGCTTTGGCGAGGTACCTTAGCTCAGTTGGTAGAGCAAAGGACTGAAAATCCTTGTGTCCCTGGTTCGATTCCTGGAGGTACCACTTTTAAAGTTTAGAAACCCTTGATTATCTGATGATTTTCAAGGGTTTTTAAGTTTCTACTCTAAAATATGATTTTGAATGTTATCCCAAGTCAATGGCGGTAAGACTTCCCGTGATTCACTTTTTCATTTAAGATAATAACTTCCTGAATATCTAAATTACTATTAGAAGCTCCCAATTTATCTAGAGATGCTTCATTTATAACAACAATTATACTATTTAAAAGTAATGGCCTAGTATATATCACTTATTTTGAAGGTATAAATAGAGACCAAAAAAAAATTAAAATAAAAAAGTGACTTTTTATAAAAGTTACCGTCACATAAATATAACTAATAATTAAACCGTTGAAAACTCAAGATAGTTTCCATCATTTAACAGATGAGGAACTTGTAGAAGAAATAATTAAAACTAAAAACGATATTCTCTTTGGGATCTTGTATGAAAGATTCTCACACATTGTTTACAACAAATGTTATGGGTTTACTAAAACAAAAGCTGAAGCTCAAGACTTGGCTCAAGATGTTTTTGTGAAACTTTATCAAAAACTAAAAACTTTTAAAGGACGATCAAAATTTTCAACATGGATGTATTCTTTCACCTATAATATGTGTGTAGATTATGTAAATAAACATGTTTTGAAAACGGTTAGTTCTGAGTATTTAGAGTTAGAAGATTTAAATCATCTACAAATAGAAACGGAAGACTATTCTTTATTTCAATTAAGAGAAGACACATTAAAGAAGGCTTTGGAAATTATAACTCCTGAAGATAAAATGATGCTACTATTAAAATATCAAGATGATTTTTCGATTAAAGATATTATGATGGTTTTGGAAATAAGTGAAAGTGCAGTAAAGATGAGACTAAAAAGAGCTAAAGCAAGAATAATAGAGGCCTACAATAATTTAACTTAATACCTATGAAAAAGGAAAATCCGTTTAAAAAAATAGCACTTCCTCCTCAAGAAGTGCCTAAAGAATTAAAAACTAGAGTCATGTCTGATGTCGCTAGAATTAAGCTCTTTGAAGATATAACAAATTTGTTCACATCAAATTACCCAAATGCAGCAAAAGCATTTTTTGAAAAAAAGAAAAAACGTTAACTAACTAATTTAAATTTAATAAAATGGAAACTATTACCAATATTAAAGATTTGACAGTAGAATCATTAAACCAAATGGCTCTTAACATAGCTGAATTTGCACCTAAAGTATTATTTGCAATACTAATACTAATAATAGGCTGGTTTATTACCAAAGTAGTAGCATTTGTACTAAAACGTACTTTAAAGTTTGCTAAAGCAGACAAATTAACGGATATAATAAATGAAAGAAACCTATTTGGAAAAACCGATTTAAAGTTCAATGTAACAAGTGTTATTGTGGGTTTTGTAAAGTGGGTCTTGTTTTTAGTTTTTCTAATTATTGCTTCAGATGTCATGAATTGGGAGATTGTTTCAATAGAAATTGGAAATCTACTTCGTTACTTACCAAGATTATTTAGTGCCATAGCTTTATTTATGATTGGTTTATACATCGCTAATTTTATCAAAAAAGCGGTTAGAGGTTTGTTTGAATCTTTCGATCTGCATGGAGAAAGTGTTATAAGTAGTTTAGTATTTTATGTAATTATAGTGACCATAACGATAACTGCTTTAAATCAAGCAGGCATTAATACAGACATTATTACAAACAATCTAACAATTATTTTAGCCGGAATATTAGCGACTATCGTAATAGGGTTTGGTTTGGGCTCCAGAAATGTAATTAATAGCTTACTATTTTCTTTTTATTCCAAAAAAAACTTTGAAGTAGGCCAAAATATTGCTATTGATAATGTATCTGGTGAAATAATTTCGATAGATAATATTTGTATTAGTGTTAAAGTAGCAAATGGAGACATTGTCGTAATTCCAATAAAAGAACTAGTTGATACTAGAGTAACCAAAAAGGCTTAATAATCTTAGGTAAACGATGGAATTACAAAAAAACGAAAACTTTAAACAAAAGTAAGTTGTTGATTAATAGCACGTAATATCCATAGTTATGATAGCGATTATTTGAAGCTGAAAACAAAGAACCTTTAGATTAGGTATAGAATAATCGCTTCTTTTTAAAACAAAAAATAACAAATAAAAAACAATTAAATGAAGACAGTAAAAAGAGTAATAACATTATTAATGTTAATTTTATTTTCTACGCTGGTATTTGCGCAGAAAAAACAAAAAATTAAAGGAGATAAAGCTGTAGTAACAACTACTCACGTAATAGAAAGAGGGTTTAACGCTATAGAAATAGATGATGCGTTAGAAGTAACCTTAAAACAAAGTGACATTAATAGTTATGTGTTAACCACCGATAAAAATTTGCAGAGCATTATTCAATTTACAGTAAATGATAGTGTACTTAAAATATATACTACCAACAAAATTACAAGTAGTAAAAAATTAGAGATTAACCTAAGCTTTGTAAATCTTGAGCACATTACACTTAAAAACGATGCAAGGATAAAAGGTGAAGGGCGTTTTGAATCTAACGTAATGTATATCAATGCCTATAACTCAAGTAAATTTGACCTTGATGTAAATGCAGAAGAAATCATTGTTTCCATGCAACGTAACACAGGTGGAGAACTAAAAACACGCGCAACTAATATGACTATTGTAATGACGGATAGAACCGATCTTGACGCAAGTGTTGTTGCAGAAAAAACAACAGTTACTTTAACAAAATCTGCACAACTAGATTTATCAGGTGATAGCAATATGGTGGCATTCAATTTAAAAGATACATCTGAGCTAGATGCCAGAAAAATGAAAGCATCATCTGCAGACCTTTATACATCAAATAAAACGGACGTTTATGTGTATGCAAGTAAAAATTTAGAGCTATATGCCCAGGGAAATAGTAACATCTATGTATATGGTGATCCAAAAATTGAAATAAAAGGATTGACGGATAAATCTAAAATCATAAAAAAATAAAACTTACATTCATAATAATATTAAACTGATTAAAAATGAAACTTAAAATCGTTTTAGCAATCCTATTCGCTATTGTTATTGTAGTGTTTTCTCTTCAAAATTCTGAAGTCACAGATGTTAAATTTCTGTTTTGGAAGTTATCAATATCTAGAGTTCTTATCATCTTAGGCAGTTTTGCCTTCGGTGTTTTGGTTGGTATATTAGTTTCTATGAAAAAGCCCCTTATTAAAAGAAATAAAGAATAAAAAAACTTAAAATGGCGAAAATCTTATCAGTTAGCTTACTTTCTATACCAGAAGTAATTGTATTTAATGACAACGATAATGACTTTACTGTTATTGTTGAAGTTGAGTTTCATGATTTAGATATTCAACTCAATATGGAATATTGTTTACATCTATTTCTTTATGATATTCATGGAACTGTTGATGCGCCATTAGTTCTACCAAATTGGGATGAAAGTAAGGTGCTTTCAATTTCACTAGATAGGAAAGATGAATATTTAGGTTCAGCAACCAAAAAAATTCATGCCAAAGAAAAGCATGAAACGCTAAAAATACCTATGAGGTTAAAACTAGGTAAGCAAACACATATGACTTCGTATTATTCTAAAAAACTTGAGGTTTTTGCAACTATAGCACCTGCTATTGGCAGAGCTTCAAAATGGTCGTTACCTTTTGAATCGCGTATTGAATTTTAATTCACTAAATTTAAAAATTAAGTTTTTATAATTTACAATAATTAATCTAACTTCCATTACATGAATCCAGTAAATACTGCGGATATTCACGATAACATATTAGTAGCATTTGAAGAGCGTCTAAATAATTATATTAAGACGTTAAATGCTGTTAGCGATAGACTAGAACTTAAAGCATGTATTTCTTTTGAATTTAAGAATCTTATAGAACCCTTTGTTTTACTTGGAAATCATACTAGCGAGGTTTCTGTTAAGCCTAAGGATACGTATTTAGTTAATTATATCCTGTCTGAAGATTTTAAAATAGTTATGCTTTTACATCGAGATGTCTTCTTAGAACTAAATAAGGCTTCTATTTGCAAGCAAGAAAATACATTGAGTGATATTCAGATTATTAATCATTTTTCAGGTTCTAAAGAAATACTAATAAAGAAATTAGAGGATTTTAAAAACCTTATTGTCTCGGAAAAAAATAAAACTGCAGATGATAAAAGTGTGTTAAAACGAATTTCATTAAAGATTTCTCATCAAACAAATCCATGGAATATTTATAAATCTCAGTTTGAAACTATAATTAGCCAGATAGCAACCATTGATAAGCAAAAAGTACTGGCTTTCGCTTCAATTGCAACATTTAATAAGCTAAAAGAGGTCGTGATTGACTTAACCCACAAACATAAAGCTATGGTTGGTAAGATTAGCGATAATATAAATCACATTTCAAGAAATACTAAAGAAGACAAAGGTTATAATGAACTTTTAGATTATGCAGAAGAACAGCTGGCTCAACAATCTATTGTTGAAAATAAACACTTTTCGTTTTCTGAAACTGTAAATGACCATATCAACCAACTTCAAAAAATTGAAATTCCAGTAGGTTCTATAAATGGCTTGTTAACCATTAGGGATGTAGATCTTAAAAAGAGAACTCAAAAATGGTTTGACTACCAGATACTACCTGAGTTTATGGATTTAATTGGTTTAGAGACTAATTTGATTAATAAATACAGTCTCTCGCTCATTAATCTTAAAAATAGTTTACAACTTGCAAAGGACAAACTTGATGTTACAAAGTTTAATAGTGCCATAAGTACTTTATCTCACTTAGAAGATGATATAAAAGAGATTAAAACAAAAGGCGAGGCTATCTCTAATTCGCTTAAAGACAAAGTTAATAATGAATTGTTAATCAGTAATCTTATTAAGGGCAAGCACTTTCTTGATGTTACTTTAAATTCTTCACTAAATGTTGAGGGCAGTACTTTTATAAAGAATATTAAAGCGAAAGTTCAGAAAGGAACATCATACTTTAATTCTCAATATAAAAAATCTTTACATTATGAATCTTTGTCTAACATAGAATTATCTACGCAATGTATAGCGCATAGAATGTATCAAGATGAAAACACACATTATGATTCATTATTTTTAAACAAACAATTTATTGGAGATCTATTTCTTGTTCCTCGAAAAAGTCAAGAAACTAAACTAAAACAAATTGTAGGACAATGGAATCAAGGGTTCAATAAATCAGTATTAGTTCCGGGTGATAGATTGAGCGGTAGAAGTACATTTTTAGATTATTCGGCAAAGAAGTTGTTTGGAAAGGATATTGTAACTCTTAGTCCAAATAGTGATGCAACTATTGATGGTAGAAAGTTTAAGACTTCTTCTGACTTAAAAGAGGCGCTTCAATATGTGAAAAACAATAACATCCAAAGTACTAGACCAATTATTCTTATTGATGATTTAGAGTTATGGCGTGATGCTAAACATAGCTTACTTTATAACATAAGAGCTTTAATAAACTTTATTGAAACTGAATCTGACGACGCTTTTGTTATGGCTTCAACAACCAATATGATGGTTAATCATTTAAGCAATCGTCTAAATTTTTCTAATGCCTTTAGCCATATAATCAATGTAAATGAAGCAGATGAAGATGAAATAGTAGATGCTATCCTATTACGTCATGGTGCAGCACACAGAGATTTGATTACTGAAAATTTAGAAGTCCTTTCAAACAAAAAGCTACGAACGCTTGCTCATAAATTATCAAAACAAAACGCTTATAATTTTGGTAATACACTTCAATCTTGGACATATAACACGTTTGTTCAAGACAATGAAAAAGTGGTTTTTAAAAATTCTTATTACGAGTTTTTAGATTTCTTTACAGCCCAAGAAGTTATTATACTAAAGCAAGCTTTAATGTTTAATTATATTTCAGAATATAGCATCAAGAATTTTACAACCACATCCTTTGATACTGAGTTTAAATCTGCATTGAGACGCTTAATGAACACGAAAGTACTTATGCGGAATATTAATGGCAATTTATATATAAACCCAGTTGTTATTAATGATGTAACAAAAATTATAAACAACAAAACTAATATTTAATTTATGGAAGCTAATATCTCTTGGTTTAACTTCTTTACCATTATAGCTATATTAATAGGAATCTATATTCTACTAAGAATGGTACTACGATTTCTACCCCAGGTTTTCAAAAGAAAGTCGATAATTAATAAATCTATGTTAGTTATAAATAAAACTATTGAAGTTTATAAACCGCTCGCAATTTTGATTGTTCTATTGAGCTTTGTGAGTATTAATTACAAAGTTCACGGTGTTTTATTTTTACTATTCTTAATCGTTACATTTTCGCATATAAAACGTTATATATATGGTGTTTTATTCAAAATAAATCCTTTGGTAAATATTGGATCCAATATATCAACTGGCAAATTTAAGGGGCATATAAGTAAGTTTCTGTTTTTTGGGCTTGTTATAAATGAAGACGATGGAAATAGATTTATTAATTACTCTTATATAGATAAAAATGGGTTTAGTATTAATCAAAATGACAATACTTCCCTTAAAAGAACTATTTACATTTATGACCAAGAAAAAATCGCACCAATTCTAGATCTTCTTTTTGAGAATCCAAATATAGATTTTAACAACAAACCAATAATTAAAAAGATTCCTAACGAAAAAACACTTCAACTTCAAATTGCTTTGGAAAATGGAGCAAAAATGGAAGCTCTAATTGAATATTTAAATCAAAATAATATTAAAACTAGCTTAGCTAAAAATTAAAGCATATGGAAATTTTATCCTCTTACAACCTCATTATTGAAGTTTCACTTATCATCATTATTTCTTTTATTTTCAATGGAATCTCAAAGAAAACTAATGTCCCAGCGGTATTAATGCTTATAGTTTTGGGTGTTGGTCTACAATATGCTTTAAATTATTTTACAACCGATAAACTTAACTTCCTTCCAATGCTAGAAGTTTTAGGTATCGTTGGTCTTATAATGATAGTATTAGAAGCTGCGCTAGAATTAGAATTAAAGCGAGAAAAACTCATGCCAATTTTAAAATCTATGGCTATAGCATTAATTGGATTAATAGCATCAGCATGGGTAGCTGCTTTGATTTTATATGAGTTCATACCAGAAATGACCATGCAATCCGCTTGGCTCTATGCCACACCTTTGTCTATACTATCAAGTGCCATTATTATTCCTAGTGTAAGCGTTTTAAATGTTAACAAAAAAGAGTTCCACATTTATGAAAGCACCTTTTCAGACATCATGGGTATTATGATGTTTTATTTCTTGATTGGTAAATTAAATCCTGCTGAAGATTCAGGTGTTGTTGGATTCACAGGTAATATTTTACTAACTATTATAATTTCTTTAATAGCAAGTTATGCCATAATTATAATCTTTCAAAAAATAAAAAGTCAAGCAAAACTGTTTTTATTGATTGCTGTACTATTACTACTTTATGCACTTGGTAAGAAATTACATTTATCATCACTTATTATCATTCTTATTTTTGGATTGGTTATCGCTAATATGAAACTCTTTTTTAAAGGAAAATTAGCTAAATATTTAGAGTTTAAAAAAGCACATCAAATCTATCATGAACTCCATATTATAACTTTAGAAACGGCATTTGTTGTACGGACATTCTTTTTTGTCATCTTTGGTTTAACTATCGCCATCACTTCCCTTTTCAATTTAAATGTTGCCATAATTAGTCTACTAATTATAGCCTCAATCTATATCATCAGATTTATTTTGCTACAAATCTTCGTTGGAACTGATATATTACCACAGTTATTTATTGCACCTCGTGGATTAATTACAGTACTCCTCTTTTACGCTATTCCAGAAGAAGCACAGATTTCCACTTTTGAACCAGGCATTCTTTTATTTGTAATTATCGGGACAAGCTTAATAATGACTGGTGCGATGATTTTTGATAAGAAAAGAAGTTCTAAGGCAACTGAAATTGCGAATTCGAAACAAGTAGGAAGTGTAAAATGGAAAGCACCTACAATTGAAGATACTAAAGTATAAGAGTCATTTTAATAATACTTGAGAAACGATGAGTTACAATTTTTAACATTAAACTCTACCTCTAAATATCGATAAAAATTCATTGCTAATTCTAATATTTGAACAAAAATTCATATCTAGAATCAAGAT
>JBAQZZ010000093.1:0-20043 GCA_049791475.1 Flavobacteriaceae bacterium
CGTTGTGTTGTTCCCGAAGTAAATTCGGGAAAGTAGTTTACCAAAGTAATTTGGTAATCCAATGGAAAGCTTTCCTTTTTTCTTTATAGAAAATTGGGATGCTTTTTTGTTTTTAGGATGGTTTGTAATTGCCTACTAACCAATTTTCTTCAATGCAAATAGATAAAAAGACAATTAGTATATTTATAGAAATTTTCAATTAGGCGCAATAGATTTACAATATTTTATAACCAACTAAGAACTAACACATGAAGTATTTAATATATCAAAATCGTTATTTCATCTTTTTCTTTCTTTTTTTCTTGTTATGTAGCTGTAATACTCAAAATAAAAAGAAATCCAGCACAGCTATCACGAAATCCGAAATTCGTCTCACCGATAGAGGTTATCGTATTTTTCTTAATGGAGAGCCTTTTTATATCAAAGGTGCTGGCTCAACAGATATGGATAAGTTTGAAGCCCTAACTAAACATAAAGCTAATGCGTTGAGAACTTGGAGTACTGATAATGGTAGAGCCGTCCTAGACCAAGCCCATGAACTTGGATTGAAAGTAATGATGGGAATCTGGGTTGGTTTAGAACGTAGCGGATTTGATTATAATGATGAAGAAGCTGTACAGCAGCAATTTGATAAAATTCGCAATCGAGTTCTTGAATTGAAAGATCATCCTGCATTGATGATATGGGGAATTGGAAATGAACTGAACCACCATTCAAAAAACCCAAAAATTTGGGATGCTGTAAATGAGATATCTAAAATGGTTCATGAATTAGATCCACATCATTTAACTACTACTTCTTTAGCAGGAATTAGTAAAAAGTATGTTAATCTGGTTGCCAATAGAGCACCTGATTTAGATTTCTTGAGTGTTCAGCTATATGCACCAATTGATATACTTCCAGAGCTCGTTACAGAGTCTAATTATAAAGGCCCTTTATTAGTAACGGAATGGGGTGCGACAGGTTATTGGGAAGTGCCTAAAACTGAATGGGGAGCACCTTTAGAGAATAATAGCTCTGTTAAAGCAGATTTATATCGTAAACGATATGAAAATTCTATTGTATCCCAATCGCAGCAAGTAATAGGTTCTTTTGTATTTCTTTGGGGCCAAAAGCAAGAACGAACACCAACTTGGTTTGGAATGTTTATGCCAGATGGTAACGAGACTGAATCTGTTGATGTGATGCATTTTGTATGGGACGGGGAATGGCCTAAAAACCGTACACCTAGGTTGATTGATTTTACCTTGGAGGGAAAGAGGGCGGTCGACAATATTAAGTTGAAAGCAGGGAATAATTATTCTGCTCAAGTAAAAGCCTCTGATTATGATGGAGATGAATTGATATATCGTTGGGAAATAATGGAAGAAAGCCAATCAAACAAAATAGGGGGAGATGCAGAGTATATCCCTGATGTTATTAATGGTTTATTTCCAGATAAAACTAATAGTTCTACTTCGTTCTTGGCTCCATCTCAGCCAGGGGCTTATCGCTTATTCATATATGTAGAAGATGGTAATAATCATTCAGCACATGCCAACATTCCTTTTTTGGTAGAGAATTAAGTAATTTTAATTTTATTAGCGTTCATTATATTTTACATTTTCTTTTGTAAGAATATCTATGGGAAGATAATTTTTTTGATTTGGAATTTTATTTTGTAGTAAATAATCGGCTAATAATCTTATAGCTTCGTAACCTTGGTCAAACGGTTTTTGAGATATTAAAAACGAAACCGAATCGTTTAACAAACAAGCAATGTTTTGTGGCGTATTATCAAAACCAATCAGTTTTAAATTTTTTATATACTTGTTCTCTAGACAATCAACAACAATATAAATCCTACTGGAAGGAACAAAAATTCCTTTAATTTCTGGGTTTTCCTTTAAATGTAAATTTATTTTTACTTTTGTTTCAGACGAGTTATTTAAATTTTCAATTTTTAAGGTTTGGGTTTTTGAGTCAATATTATTTTTAATAAAATAATCATTAAAACCTTTAATTCTTTTTGAAACCGCATTATTTTTTGTGATATTATATCGAGCTTGTATAATTAAAAAAGTGGATGGCTTTGGTAAACTAAGGTGCATAAGTTTGCCGGCAATATAACCAGCCATATATGAGTCTTGTCCTACAAAAGCGGTATTGTTAAAACCTTTTATATCAATATTCAAAAACAAGTAGGGAATATTAAGAGTCTCTAGTTGACTAACAATTTTTTTTGTTTCTTTTGAGAAATTGGGCACCATTATTACTGCTGCAGGTTTTGTTTTTAATAAAGTTTTAAACGTATTTAAGTAAGAATCTGGGTTATATTGATTAAAAGTGAAACTATTTACTTGAATACCAAAAGTTTTTAAATCATCTGCACCTTTTAAAATTCCTAAATGAGGGGATTTCCAAAATAAATCTGATTCATTGTATTCTGGAATTAAGGCCGCTATACAGTATTTATTTTTCATTGCAAGCGCACTTGCAACTGGGTTTACGCTAAAGTTATGATACTCAAGAATTACTTTAATTTTTGCTTCTGTTTTTTTTGAAACACCACCTCGGTTATGTAGAACTCTATCTACAGTGCCTTCAGATACGTTGGCCTCTTTAGCAATATCTTTTATTGTAATCATATAGAGTTATGTAACTAATAATTTCAGGCAATTTAATAATAAATTTCGTATTTTTGTGTGCGTACACTATTTTTTTTATTATATTTGTGTGTGCGTACACGGAAATATAATTATAATAAACTGATAAATGAGTAAAATAATTGTTGTAACAGGTGCTGGTGGTGTTTTATGCGGTGCTATTGCAAAGGCATTAGCAAAAGAAGGGCATAAAATAGCAGTGTTAGATTTAAGAATAGAAGCTGCGGAGAACATAGCAAATGAAATTAAGGCTTTAGGCGGTCAAGCTATTGGTGTTGCGGCTAATGTTTTAGAAAAAGATTCTTTAGTTAAAGCAAAGGCTGTCGTTAATAAAACCTATGGTAAATGTGAGATTTTAATAAATGGTGCGGGAGGAAACCATCCTTTAGGTACAACTAGTAATCCATTTTTGTTAGCAGAAGATTTAATAAATAAAACCGAAGGTTTTAAAACGTTTTTTGATTTAGATCCTTCAGGAATTCAGTTTGTTTTCAATTTGAATTTTATTGGAACGTTGTTGCCAACACAAGTTTTTGCAGAAGATATGGTAGGTAGAAAAGGTTGTAGTATTTTGAATATTTCTTCAATGAATGCCTTTACACCCTTAACAAAAATACCGGCATATAGTGGCGCTAAAGCTGCGGTATCAAACTTTACACAATGGTTAGCGGTTCATTTTTCAAAAGTTGGTATACGGGTAAATGCATTAGCTCCTGGGTTTTTCTTAACCGATCAAAATAGAAGTTTGCTTACTAATGGTGATGGAAGCTTAACACCACGTGGAAATCAAATTATAGATCAAACGCCAATGGGGAAATTTGGACAACCTGAAGATTTGGTTGGAACAACTTTATGGCTGTGTAGCGAAGGAGCTTCATTTGTTACAGGAGTTGTTATTCCAATTGATGGTGGTTTTAGTGCTTATAGTGGTGTGTAAATAAAATTAAATTATGGAACAAACATGGCGATGGTACGGGCCAAATGACCCCGTATCTTTATCAGATATAAAGCAAGCGGGGGCAACAGGTATTGTTTCTGCTTTACATCATATTTCTAATGGCGAAGTATGGACTGTTGAAGAAATTAAGAAGCGAAAAAATAGTATAGAAAGTGCTGGATTAACTTGGAGTGTTGTTGAAAGCATTCCGGTTCATGAACATATAAAAACCCGTTCAGGTAATTTTCAAACCTATATTGAAAGTTATAAACAAAGTATAGAGAATTTGGCAAAATGCAACATCAGTATTGTTTGCTATAATTTTATGCCAGTTTTAGATTGGACAAGAACCGATTTAGGATTTCAAGTAGAAGATGGTTCTAAAGCCTTACGTTTTGATGTCATTGCTTTTGCAGTCTTCGAGCTCTTTTTATTAAAACGCCCTGGTGCAGTAAATAGCTATTCGGAGGCACAACAAAAAGCAGCTAAAATTTACATTGATAATCTTTCTGAAGATAATAAAACTCAACTTGTAAACAACATCATAGCTGGTTTACCAGGAGCTGAAGCAGGTTACACTTTAGAGCAATTTCAAACTATTTTAGATACTTACAAGAATGTTGATGCTTCGGCACTAAGAAAAAACTTGGTGTCCTTCTTGAAGGAGATAATTCCTGTAGCGTCTAAAAATGAGGTGCTCATGTGTATTCATCCAGATGATCCTCCTTATCCTATCTTAGGTTTGCCTCGAGTGGTTAGTACAGAGGCTGATTACGCATACTTATTTGATAATGTTCCAGATCGTTCTAATGGTATAACTTTTTGTACGGGTTCCTTAGGTGTTAGAGCCGATAATAATTTGGTTCAAATATTTAAACGTTTTGCTGATAGAGTGCATTTTTTACATTTAAGGAGTACAAAACGTGATGAAGATGGTAATTTTTATGAAGCCAATCATTTAGAAGGCGATGTAGATATGTACAGCGTTGTTAAAGTGGTTTTAGAAGAAGAAAAAAGAAGAAAAGCAAAAGGTTATGCAGATTTTGCTATTCCTGTAAGACCAGATCACGGGCACCAAATGCTTGACGATTTACATAAAAAAACAAACCCAGGGTATTCGGGAATTGGCAGATTAAGAGGTTTAGCAGAATTGCGAGGTTTAGAATATGGTATAAAACAAAGTATATAAATAAAAAGCATTAATTAGATATGAAAACAAGTTACGAAACGCGATACGCGTCAAGCCCAAAAGCAGTAAAAGCATACGATACAACACAATTAAGAGAAGAATTTTTAATTGAAAACTTAATGCAAGAAGATCAGTTAGTTTTGGTTTACACACATTATGATAGATATATGGCTGGATCAGCAGTGCCAATAGCTCCTATAAAATTAGAAACGATTGATCCTTTAAAATCAAGTTATTTTTTAGAAAGAAGAGAAATAGGAATCATTAACGTAGGAGGCGATGGCACTGTAGAAGTTGATGGGAAAGTATACCAATTAACTCTAAAAGATGCTTTATATATAGGTAGTGGAAGTAAGGATGTGGTTTTTAAAAGTGAGGATAAAAATAATCCAGCAAAGTTTTATTTAAACTCAGCGCCAGCTCATAAAACGTTTCCAACAAAAAAAGTAAGTAAAGCTGAAGCTAATAAAATAGAATTAGGGTCTTTAGAAACTGCAAATCATCGTACCGTTAATCAAATGATAATTGGTGGTATTGTAGATACGTGTCAGCTTCAAATGGGAATGACAGAACTTAAAACGGGTAGTGTTTGGAATACCATGCCAGCACACGTACACGACCGTAGAATGGAAATTTACTACTATTTAGATATTCCACAAGACCAAGCTGTATGTCACTTTATGGGGCAACCACAAGAAACGCGTCATATTTGGATGCAAAACGATCAGGCTGTAATTTCTCCGCCATGGTCAATTCATTCAGGTTCTGGTACGTCTAGTTATACTTTTATTTGGGGAATGGCAGGAGAGAATTTAGATTATGGCGATATGGATGTTGCTAAAATAACAGAATTAAGATAAATTATGAGTGCATCATTATTTAATATCAAAGGAAAAAATGCTTTAGTAACAGGAAGCACGCACGGTTTAGGTATGGCAATGGCCAGAGGTTTAGGTCTTGCGGGAGCAACAGTTATAGTTAACGGAAACTCTTCTCAAGAAAAAATTGATAAAGCTGTAGCTGAATACAAAAAAGAAGGAATAAACGCAGTAGGTTACAAATTTAACGTGGCTAATGAAGCTGACGTTATGAAGGCAATAGCCAAAATTGAAGCAGAAGTTGGACAAATAGATATTCTTATAAATAATGCAGGAATCATAAAACGGACACCGTTAATTGAGATGGAAGTTGCAGATTTTAGGGAAGTGATAGATATCGATTTGGTAAGTCCATTCATAGTATCAAAGCATGTGGTAAAAAGTATGATTTCCAGAAAAGAAGGTAAGGTGATTAATATTTGTTCTATGATGAGTGAGTTGGGGAGAAACAGCGTTGGAGCTTATGCAGCAGCAAAAGGCGGATTAAAAATGCTAACCCAAAACATGGCTACCGAATGGGCAAAATATAATATCCAAGTTAACGGTATCGGGCCAGGGTATTTTGCAACGTCTCAAACGGCACCAATTCGAGTTGAAGGACACCCGTTTAACGATTTTATAGTTAATAGAACACCAGCAGCTAAATGGGGTGATCCTAATGATTTGGCTGGTGCAGCGATATTTTTATCATCGAAAGCCAGTGATTTTGTTAATGGACATATTCTATATGTTGATGGCGGAATTTTAGCAACTATAGGTAAACCATCTAACGAAAATTGATATGAAAAATACAGCATTTTCCTTTGTTTTAGCAGTCTTTTTCCTGATACTAAGTTGTGCACAAAAACCTAATTACACACTAACAATTGAAAATTCACTCGATATTCCCCGTGCTTTTGAAACTGTTGAAATACATAAATCAGACTTAAAATTAAAGGAAGGAGAAAGTTTTGTGAACTTTGCTGTTAGAGATATAAAAACAAAAACAGTTTTAGTATCACAGTTTGTTGATGAAGACTTAGATGGTGAAGTAGATGTATTATTGTTTCAACCAGAAATAGGAGCAAAATCAACAAAGGAATTTGAGTTAGTTTTTTCAGAAGAAGTTACTAAGCCAGAAGTAATTGAATATTGTTACTCGAGATTTGTACCAGAAAGAACAGACGATTACGCATGGGAAAATAATAAAGTAGGGTTTAGAACTTACGGGCCAAATGCGCAATACCGATTTGAAAACGATCTTAAAGAAGGAACCCTTTCAAGTGGAATTGATGCTTGGTTAAAAAGAGTAGACTACTCTATAATAAATTCTTGGTACAAAAAATATACAGAAAAAACAGGAACTTATCATGAAGATACTGGTGAAGGACTTGATAATTTTCATGTAGGCTCAAGCAGAGGTGTTGGCGGAATAGCCGTAAAGCTAGATACCACATTTTATATTTCTAAGAATTTTATAAATTGGAAAACGATAACTACAGGACCCATTAGAACTAGTTTTATTTTAGATTATGGCGATTGGGAGGCTAATGGAAAAGTTATTTCAGAAAAGAAACATATTACATTAGATTATGGTAGTAATTTATCTAAGTTCGAAATAGAAGTTTCAGGGGTAAATTCTATTTATTCTGGCCTAACACTCCATGAAAATGATGGTGAAACTACTCAGAATAAAGAAGCCGGTTGGATTTCATATTGGCAACCTCACGACAATTCAGAATTAGGTACAGCTATTATAGTTCCAAACAATAATATGCTAAGTTCTGAGCTATATATAACAACGTTAAAGGACAGAAGCAATTTATATGCAGAGGTTGAGGTTGAAAATGGAAAAGCTACATTTTACTCAGGTTTTGGATGGAAAGAGGCCGGAGAGTTTACAAAAAAAGAGACTTGGGAAAGGTATTTAAATGATTTTACCTTAAAAATAAACACACCACTAACAATTACTTTTAATTAAGGTTTATTCATGAATTCAACACATTTCATAAACGATAATTTTTTATTGCAATCTGAAATTGCCGTAACGCTATATCATACCTATGCTAAAAATTTACCTATAATAGATTACCATAATCATTTATCAGCAAAACAAATAGCTGAAGATTTGCCTATTCAAAATATAACTAAAGCATGGCTGAATGGCGACCATTATAAATGGAGAGGTATGCGAGCCAATGGAATTGATGAAATGTATATTACAGGATCAGAAACATCAAATAAAGAAAAGTTTTTGAAGTGGGCAGAAACAGTGCCTTATACATTAAGAAATCCTTTGTTTCATTGGACACACTTAGAGTTAAAACGCTATTTTAACATAGATGAAATTCTTAGTCCAAATACCGCCGAAGTTATTTATGAAAAAGCAAATGCTATTTTGGAGCATAAAACACCAGCGCAATTGTTAGAGCAAATGAAGGTAGAGGTTATTTGCACCACTGATGACCCTATAGATGATTTAAAGGACCATAAAGCAATAGCAAAAAAAGGATTTTATACTAAAGTGTTTCCAACTTTTAGACCAGATACTTTACTTTTTATAAATAAAGATAATTTTTCTGATTATATAAAAAAGTTGGGTGACTGCGTAGGTTTTTCTATATCTAGTTTGAAAGATTTATTGAAAGCCATTGAAATTAGAATTGAATATTTTGATGCGGCAGGCTGTCGTTTATCTGATTATGGCATGGAGGAGATTTTTGCTTCAGATTTTAGTGATGATACTGCAGATTCAATATTCAAAAAACGGTTATCAGATTCTCAAGTTTCTGAAGAAGAGGTTAATGTCTATGCTTCTTGTATTTTAAATAAGTTGTGTAAAATGTATCACGCTAAAGGATGGACTCAGCAATTTCATGTAGGAGCAATTCGTAATAATAATAGCAGATTACTAGAAAAAATTGGTTTAGATGCGGGAGTTGATTCTATTGGAGATTTTTCAGCAGCAAAAGCGATGTCTAAATTGTTTAATAGTTTGGATTACACAAATCAATTAGCTAAAACCATTACCTATAATTTAAATCCATCACAAAATGAGGTTTTTGCTACTATGATGGGGAATTTTCAAAATTCAGATAGTCCCGGGAAGATGCAATGGGGTTCTGGTTGGTGGTTTTTAGACCAAAAAGATGGTATGGAAAAACAGCTTAATACCTTATCAAATATGGGGCTATTAAGTCGGTTTGTTGGCATGTTAACAGATAGTAGAAGTTTTTTATCATTTCCTAGACACGAGTACTTTAGACGCATTTTATGTAATCTACTGGCTGAAGACGTTAATCAAGGTCTTGTGCCAAACGATACAGAATTTTTAGGAAAAATGATTCAAGATATTTGCTATAATAATGCTGTCAACTATTTCAAATTTGAAAACTAAACTAATATATACCATAACTATGATGAATAAAATATGTTGCACCCTATTATTGGTATTTTTTATTGTAGGATGCAAGAAAAATGATGATGTAAAAATCATGTATTTGGCGCATACATTGCCACAAACACACCCAGTTCATAAAGGAATTTTAGAGTTTCAAAAAGCTGTAAAAGAAAAATCTGAAGGTAAACTAGAAGTTAAAATATTTCCGGATGGCATGTTAGGTTCAGAACGTGAGGTTTTGGAATTACTTCAAATAGGAAGTGTTGATATTACCAAAGTAAGTGCGGCAACATTATCCAACTTTGTGCCAGAATATCATGTGTTGGGTATTCCTTATTTATTTAGAGATAAACAGCATCAATTTGATGTTTTAGAAGGTGAAGTTGGCAAATCTATTTTAGAAAAAGGTGAAAAATTTTGGTTGCGTGGGCTTTGTTATTATGATGCTGGTAGCCGAAGTTTTTATACCTCAAGTAAAGCGATAAGAACCCCAGATGATTTAAAAGGCCTTAAAATTCGAGTTATGAATAATCAAATGGCTATTAATATGGTTAACGCTTTAGGCGGTTCTGCTACACCAATGGCTTACGGAGAATTGTATACCGCCATTCAGCAGGGTGTTGTAGACGGTGCTGAAAATAATCCACCATCATTCGTATCCTCAAACCATCATGAGGTTAGTAAATACTATACTTTAGATCAACATTCATCGGTTCCCGATGTTCTAATTATAGGAACTAAGTTTTGGGAAAAACTATCTGACCAAGAACGTATATGGGTTCAAGAAGCTGCAGATGAATCTTCTCAGGCTGAAAAAGTTTTTTGGAACGAGTCTGTTGAAGAATCAATTAAAATTGCTCAAGAATTTGGAGTAGAAATTATACTTCCAGAAAAATCGTTATTTGCTGAAAAATCAAAATCTGTTTTAGAAGAATTTTTGAAAAAATATCCAGATATGGTAGACTTAGTTAATAAAATTAAAGCTCAATAATTATGAAATTTGCCGATATAATTTTTAAAAAAGTAAATAGATTTATGGAAATTTTCTTAGTTCTAATTTTCGGACTTTTAGTTCTAGATGTATTATGGCAAGTATTTTCAAGATATGTTTTAAATACCTCATTTTCATGGACAGAAGAATTAGCACGATTTTCTTTAATTTGGTTGTCTATCTTAGGTGCAGCTTACCTTAATGCCAGAAGAGAACATCTTTCTATGGATTTCTTATATGCTAAATTTTCTGATGCAAACAAGAAAAAAGTATCTATACTAATAGAGATTTTAATATTCCTTTTTTCATTAATTGTGATGGTTATTGGTGGATTAAATTTAGTATACATCACGTTACATTTAGACCAACTTTCAGGCACTTTAAGAATTCCTCTAGGTTATATTTATGCCATTATGCCTTTTAGTGGTTTTTTAATCTTGTGTTTCTGTGTTTATCATATTTTAAAAATTTCTAAAAACCAAATAACAGTTTAAATTATGGGTATTGAAGTTGTAAGTATTTTAGTATTATTTGCTAGTTTTTTCGTTTTACTAATGTTAAAAGTACCTGTTGCGTATGCTATTGGTATTTCAACAACTATTAGTTTATTATTGAACATTGATAAACTGCCAGGTATAACTACCATTGCGCAGCGAATGACTACAGGTATTGATAGTTTCGCACTATTAGCAATTCCATTTTTTGTATTAGCTGGAGAAATAATGAAACGGGGCGGTATAGCAAACCGGCTCATTAATTTTGCAAAATCTTTGGTTGCAAGTTTACCAGGAGGTTTGGCTTATGTAAATGTTTTAGCATCTATGTTATTTGGGGCTATTTCTGGTTCAGCCATTGCTGCAACATCTGCTATTGGAAGTATTATGACCGATAGAATGGAAGAAGAAGGCTACCCAAGAGAGTTTAGCGCTTCTGTTAATATAACATCTTCCACAACAGGTTTACTAATACCACCAAGTAATATTCTTATTGTTTACGCCTTAGCTAGTGGAGGTACAGCATCGGTAGCAGCTTTATTTATTGCTGGTTATTTGCCGGGTATTTTGTTAGGCGTTTCTATTATGGGCTATATCGCTTTTGTAGCCATTAGCAGAAAATTTGCTAAAGGTGAACGCGCATCATTATTTGAAATATGGACACATTTTAGAAAAGCTTTTTTTAGTTTATTGTTGCTTTTTATTGTAGTTGGAGGAATAGTTGCGGGTGTTTTTACCGCTACGGAAGCTTCGGCTATTGCCGTATTATATGCTGCTGTTTTGGCCTTAATTTATGGCGATATTAACGTTAAAGATTTTCCTGACATTTTATTAACAAGTGCCAGAACAACGGGTGTGGTTATGTTTTTAATATCTACCTCAATGGCCATGTCTTGGTTGTTTTCTTTTGAAAGCATTCCAGAACTGATGAGCGGATTTTTGTTGGAACAATTTAGTAACAAGTTTGTTATTTTCTTGGTTATCAATCTTACCCTTTTAATTATTGGAACTTTTATGGATATGACTCCAGCTGTTCTAATATTTACGCCTATTTTTTTACCAGTTGTTGTTGCTTTAGGAATGGATCCCGTTCATTTTGGAATTGTACTCGTTTTAAATTTATGTATAGGTTTGTGTACGCCGCCAGTAGGCACAATTCTTTTTGTTGGCAGCGGTGTAGCCAATATCTCTGTAACAAAAGTTATAAAACCTTTATTACCATTTTTATTGATTATGATATTAGTATTGCTTTTGATTACATACATCCCAGAAATATCATTGTATCTGCCTAGATTATTCGGTTTGTAAAGAATATGATGCATGTATAAAGTTTAATTAAATACTGTTTAACCCTTGAAAGAAAACTTATGAATTTTAGATTTAAATTATTTGCTATCCTTTATTTTTCATTAGGGTTAAGTACATTTATATATGGACAAAATATTCCCGAAATTCTTTCAAGTAAAAAAATTGCTCAGGAAAACTATTTACCAGATTTCAGTTTTGCTGGTTACCATAATGGAGAAAAAGATATTCCAAGAACAGCTGGAACTATTGTTAATGCGATAGATTATGGAGTTATTCCAAATGATGGATTAGATGATTCTAAGGCTTTAAAAAAAGCGATTCAAGAAGCTTCAAAAATTACAGGAAGTGTTACATTACAGTTACCTGAAGGCCGTTTAATTTTAAGCGATATTTTATATTTAGAGCGCAGCAATTTCGTTCTACGTGGTGCAGGATCGGGAGAAAATGGTACAGAAATATATTGCCCAAGACCTTTAATGTATGCAGAAAACCCAGAGGTATTAAAAGAACTTCGAGAATATTTATTAGAGTTTAATAAGCGACAAATAGAAAAGGAGAATAATATAGATTTGCCCTTTTCTCAATACGCTTGGGCTGGAGGTTTTATTTGGGCTAAAGTACCTGGAGTTCGAGTAAAATCATATTTACAGAAATATGAAGAACCTTATGATGTTGTTGCTATAGTTTCAAAAGGAAAACGAGGAACATTTAGTTTTAAAGTTTCTGAAGTTAAAAACTTAAAAATTGGGGATGTTTTAGAATTACAACTTTTTAATAAAGATGGTGAAAAAGGCGACATTATTGATGAGTTATACATAAACAGAGATGTGAAAACAGGTTCACATCATTGGGATTTTCCAGATTTACCCTTGGTAAGGCAACAAGTTATTATAACAAATATTTCAAAGGATATAGTTACAATAAATGCTCCGTTAACCATAGATATTAAGCCAAGTTATAAGGCACAATTAGTATCATGGAAACATCTTGAAGAAGTAGGTATTGAACATTTAAAAATTACTTTTCCAAAATATCCGCGTGTAGCTCATCATGTTGAGCCGGGTTTTAATGCTATTTATTTAACTAGAGTTTTTAATAGTTGGGTGAAAAATGTAATTATTGAAAATGCAGATAGTGGTATTATAACTGAAGAAATAGCTAATGTAACTATAAATGATATAACCACGACAGGCGAAAATTTCGCACATTATACGGTTATGATGCAAGCCACATATAATGTTTTAGCACAAGAGATAAAGGTTTATAATAGAGCAGTTCACCCTTTAAGCTTTAATACATTTGCCACAAAAAGTGTTTATCTAGATTGTGAGGTTTTTACGGTTCCCGTTTTAGATCAACATTCAGGCGCCAATCATCAAAATTTATTTGATAATACTAAAGTACATTTAACACCTAATGAAGATAGAAGTTACCCTTTATTTGAAGGCGGTGGCGCAGGATATTGGAAACCATCACATGGGGCATATAGTACTTTTTGGAATACTAATGTAAATGTTTTAGGAGGCTTAGAAAAAAGAGGAAAAATTATTTTAAATGGTATGAATGACGGTCCTTACGCTAGAGTAATTGGTGTTTTCGGAAATAATGATTTTGAAGTCGTCTATGAGCCAATGGCTTATGTAGAATTTGTTAATATGCCCTTGAATAAAACACCTTCCTTGTATAGATATCAATTAAAAAGGAGATTGAAAAGTCATTAAATTTTATTTCAGTTTAAGTCTTTTTTATCTTTAGTTTTATTTGAAACACCTTTAAATTAAATGCTCAGATTATTCATATTTTATTTTACTTTGGGTTGTGTTTATGCTTGTTTTTCTCAAACACAAACATATCAGTTTACCCATTTATCTAATAATGATGGTTTATCACAAAGTTCTGTGATTGCAATTCATCAAGATAATTTAGGTCAAATTTGGATTGGTACACGAGATGGTTTAAATAAATATGATGGTAATATATTCACTATTTACAGAAATGAAAGTAGTAATCCAAACTCATTGAGCAACAATGATATACTTGCCATAAAGCAGGATTCTGAAGGCTATATTTGGATTGGGACTTATAATGGATTGAATAGGTTTGATCCAAAAACCGGAAAGTTTAAAAGATACTTTCATAAACAAGATAACTCGTCAATAAGTAATAATACGGTTTCATCAATTCAAGAATTATCTGATGGTAAAATTTTGATAGGAACCTCTAGGGGTTTAAGTATTTACAATAAAAAAACAGCTTCTTTTACAAGTTATTTAATAAATAATAATGACAAAAAGCCTAGTGAAGGCAGTCATGTTTTATCTATTCTTGAAACACAAAATAAAAAGGTTTTCATAGGAACTACTTCTGGTTTATTTAAACTTATTATTATAAATGGTAATAATATTGAATTTCAAATTATTGATAAAACCCAAAACTTGCATATTCAAGACTTAGTACAAAGTCCTTTAAAAAATTTATTATTAGGCACAAAAACAAAAAGTGTTTTAGAATATAACCCTAAAACGGAACGTCTTTCTAATTATTTTTTAGATAATGAATTAGAAGAGGGCGCTAAAAATGTACGGCAATTATTATTTGATAATAATCAACAATTATGGGTGGGAACATATAACGGGCTCAAAGTTGTTAATAGTAATAAAGAAGTTCTTTTACTTCGTGCTAATATTAGCGACCCTAAAAGCTTAAGTAAAAGTTCAATTAAATCCTTATTTAAAGATAAGAAAGGGTCTATTTGGATTGGGGCTTATTATGGCGGTATAAACATTTGGGATGACTCTAATATTAACTTTTTAAATATTAATCAAAGTATCACCGGTAAAGGGTTAAGTTATAACGTAGTAAGTTCAATTGAAAGTTATAACGATTTGGTTTTCTTTGGAACAGAAGGTGGCGGTATAACAGTTTATGACAAAAAAGCTAACATATATAAATACATAAATAAAGAGAATACCAGGCAATTATCAGATAATAACATAAAGTCTTTACTAATTTCTAATGATGAATTATGGATAGGAACGTTTAATAAAGGAGTTGAAATATATAACTTAAAAACAGAATCTTTTAATACTTCAACTTTATCAAACGAATTAAAAAATTATATACATAATATTGGGGTTTATTCTATAAGACAAGATAAAAATGAAAATATATGGATAGGTACCTTTGGTAAAGGTTTAATAAAGTATAACTTGAGATCTAAAGAGTTTAAAGTTTTTGAATTTTCTAGTGACTCTAAAAAATCATTATCTAGTAACTTGATAAGAACCATTACTTTGGATTCCAAAAATAATGTTTGGGTTGCAACTGAAAAAGGCCTTAATAGGGTAAGTCAATCAGAGGGAGTTACAACATATTTTTACAACACAAGTCTACAATATGGTGACGATATACTATCTATTTTTGAGGATACGAATATGGATATATGGGTTGGTACAAAAACTAAAGGGCTATTTAAACTAAAAAATTCAAGATTTATATCCGTTGATTTATCAACTAAAAATAATATAGTTTCATCTGTTCATAGTATTGAACAAGATAATAAAAATCAACTCTGGATAAGTACTAATCAAGGTATTATAAGATATAATATTCAAAACAATAATTCAATATTTTATAACCAAAAAGATGGTCTTATAAGTAATGAATTTAATGATAATGCTAGTTTAAAAGTTGATGCATCTCAATTTTACTTTGGAAGCCCTTTTGGTATTACATACTTTAATTCAAATACATTAACTACTAATAAATATACACCGCAAGTAATTCTAACAGATTTTAGTATTAAAAATAATCCAATTCAGGTTGATGATGAATATGCTGTTTTAACACAAACACTTCCTTATACAAAATCAATATCATTAAACTATAATCAAGGAAATTTCAGCATTTCATTTGCTATGCCAAATTATATAAATTCAAATAATAATTCATACAAATATCGATTAAAAGGTTTAGAAAAACAATGGAATGTAACGTCTAATAATACAGCATCTTACACTATTCAAAATTCTGGTAGTTATATTTTTGAGGTTACAGGTGCAAACAGTGATGGTATTTGGAATGATACTATTACTGCGTTACAATTAGAAATAACGCCAGCACCTTGGAAAACTTGGTGGGCATATTTAATATACTCAATATTGATTTCAGGGGCTTTATTTTTCTTAATTGATATTTTTAAATCAAAAACTAAATTAAAACATGCGCTTGAATTAGAACATTTGGAAACCGAAAGGACTAAAGAAATTAATAAGACTAAATTAGAATTCTTTACAAATATTTCACATGAATTTAGAACGCCTTTAGCATTAATTTTAGGGCCACTTCATCAAATAATTCAAGATTATAAAGGAAGTAATAAAATGTACAAACAACTACTGGTAATGGAAAGTAGTACAAATCATTTGTTACATCTTATTAACCGACTAATGGATTTTAGGAAATTTGAAAACAATCTTTATAAGCTTGAAGCAGCTGAGGGGAATATTGTTAAATTTTTAAAAGAGATTTATCTGTCTTTTACCGAGTTTTCTAAAGGTGGTAATTATGATTTTAGATTCATTACCGAAGAAGAGGAGATATTAGTATACTATGATCGTTATAAACTAGAACGTGTATTTTACAATCTAATATCAAATGCTTTTAGGTATACGCCGAGTGCTGGTGAAATAACCATTTCTATCCAGAAAGATAACCAAAGTATTATTATTCAAGTAGAAGATTCTGGTGTTGGAATAGCTAAAGAATATCAAGATAAAATTTTTGAACGCTTTTTTGAAGTTGCAGCTAATAATAAACCAGATAACAACTATAATAAAGGAACAGGCATTGGATTATCAATAGCTAAGAATATTGTTGATTTACACAAAGGCGAACTAACTGTAAGAAATAACGAAAATAATAAAGGGTCCATATTTACTGTAAAACTTCCCTTAGGTAGTGAGCACTTAAATGATAATGAAATTATAAAAGATTTTAAGTTCAGTGATGATGTATCACAATATGTTAAGCAACTAGATACGCCTGTTGTGATGTTAGACGATGATATACCTCAAGTACCTGCAAGAGAGAAATCAACCATTTTATTAGTAGAGGATAACAAGCAACTTAGAAAATTTATAACAAGTTTATTAAAAGAAAACTACAATATTTTAGAAGCTGAAAATGGTAATATAGCTTTTAAAATTGCGAAAAAACACTCACCAAATTTAATAGTTAGCGATGTAGTAATGCCAGTTATGGCGGGTACTGAACTTTGTGCTATGATTAAACAAGATTTGAGTACAAGTCATATCCCTATTATTTTATTAACCTCACGATCTTCTTTAATATATAAATTAGAAGGTTTAGAAAGTGGTGCGGATGATTACATAAGCAAACCCTTTGATATTAATGAATTTAAAGTTAGAATAAAAAATTTACTGGAAACAACTGCAAGGCTAAAAGATAAATTTACAAGTACAGATAAATTTCAGCCAAATGAAATTTTAGTATCATCATTTGATGAAAAACTTTATGAGAAAGCGCTTCAAATTGTTGAAAATAATATTAGTAACGAGCAATTCGATGTATCTTATTTCTCCTCAGAATTAGGTGTGAGTAGAACTATGTTATTTACAAAAATTAAAGCTTGGACTAATTTTACGCCAAATGAATTTATTCATCATTTTAGAATGTTGCGTGCTGCTCAATTATTAGAACAAGGAAAGATTAATATTGCTGAGGTAAGTTACAAGGTGGGCTTTAAAAACCCTAAGTATTTTAGCACATGTTTTCAAAAGAAATTTGGTAAAACTCCTACTCAATACGCTAATAAATTTTCATACAATTAATTAATATTCTCATGAAACCTCTTCTCTATAATTGAGTTTTTAAATTTTATTTGATGTTAGAATATATGATATTTTTTTTAAATCAATTAATTAATAATAAGACTTTATATTAATTCTTTTACTTATATTTGGTAAACCAATTTGGTAAACCAATTATATTTTTATAATATTGCTTAATTGAAAGAATCAAAATCTGTACAATTTTACACCTATTATGAATTTTTAAACATCTCAATTAATATAACTTTAGCATTAAATTTTTAAAGGTTAAAACCTTATGTAATTTAAAAAAAAAACTACTATCAAACCAGTAAATTGAATTAAAAATATGTTGATATACATTTGATAGTCATCATTATAAAATTCAGTTCTCATAACTATTAAAACTAAATCTAAAAATTAACTCAAAATTAAACTAATGAAAAAAACAAAAAGGATGTTGATGAGTAAATCAACTAAATCAATTAAAAATTATCTTTTAGGGGTCTTTCTTCTTTTAGGTAGTTTAACTTTTGCCCAATCAAAAACCATAACAGGAACTGTAACATCAGAGACAGACGGTATGGTGTTACCAGGTGTAAATGTTATAGTTAAAGGAACAAGTAACGGTACATCTACAGATTTTGATGGAAACTATTCAATTGATGTAAATAGTAATAACGCCGTTTTATCATTCAGTTATATAGGTTATGTAACTAAAGAGGTGACTATAGGAGTTAATAACACACTAAGTGTTGCTCTAAAGGAAGATTTTGCAGCTTTAGACGAAGTTGTGGTTGTAGGTTATGGTGCTCGAAAAAAGAGTGATATTACTGGTGCTGTGTCTTCGGTTAAGTCTGAAGAATTAAATGCATTTCCTGTTTTAGACGCAACTCAAGCGCTTCAAGGACGTGCAGCTGGCGTTGTTGTACAATCTAATAATGGAGGTGAACCTGGAGCGCCTATTAGTATAAAAGTTAGGGGGAATACTTCTATTGGTGCAAATAGTGGGCCACTTATTGTTGTGGACGGTTTTGTAGGCGCCTTGATGCCACAGGCTAATGACATAGAATCTATGGAGGTTTTGAAAGATGCTTCTGCAACTGCTATTTATGGTTCTAGAGGTTCAGGTGGGGTTATACTGGTAACTACAAAAAAAGGTAAAAGCGGTAAATTATCTGTAGAACTTAATTCAAATTATTCTGTTCAAAATACATCGAATAGATTAGATTTATTAAATGCAGATCAATTTGCAACATATCAACAATCATTCAACCCTGGTTATGTTCAAGGTACTGAAAATACAGATTGGCAAGATTTAATTTATACAACAGGTAATACTGCAAATCATCAATTTTCTTTTTCAGGTGGAAGTGATAATATAAATTTTTATGCTTCAGCAAATTATTTTAAACAAGACGGGATTATTGTAAATTCTGATTTTGAGAGACTTACTTTCTTGTCTAATATTGATGCACAAGTAACAGATAAATTAAAATTAGGTATGAATCTTTTTGGTAGTAGAGGTACTAAAAATGGCGTGCTTACCCAAACAACTGGTGCTACCGCAAATGGTGGTGGAGACGATGTTATTTCACTAGCTTTTAGGTTTACGCCAGATAGAGGCATTTTTAATGATGATGGTACATTTACCCAAAATTCTGTTGGTGATGGTGTTGAAAACCCTTATGCCGTAGCTTATGAATTAAGAAATGAAACTAAAACTGATGACTATAGAACAAATTTATATGCAAGCTATGATATCTTGGAAAACCTTACTTTTAAAACTACGTTTGGTTTTAGTACAACCAATGAAACTGTAGGAGCTTTTAAACCACAAACTTTTGTGCTTTCAAATGGGTTCGCGAGTCTAGCAAATAGAAGAAATACAAACATATTGAGCGAAAATTATTTAACTTATAATGCTACATTGGGTAAAGGAATTTTAACTCTATTAGCTGGATATTCTTATCAAAAATCGGAAACGGTAAGATTTTCAGCATATACTGAAGAGCTCCTTTCTGATGAATTTCTTTGGTATAATTTAGAGGCTGGTCAGGTACAATCCCGCAGAGTTACATCATCTTTTTCAGAATCTGAAATCCAATCACAATTTGGGAGGTTAAATTACGATTATGATGATAAATATTTATTAACGGCTACGGTAAGGCGAGATGGAGCATCTAACTTTGCCGCCAATGAAAAGTATGCAATTTTTCCATCGGGAGCATTGGGATGGAAAGTGTCTAATGAAGATTTTTTAAAGGATCATGCTACTATTTCAAATTTGAAATTAAGAGCTAGTTATGGTGTTACAGGTAATCAGGCTATTTCGCCTTATCAGTCCTTAGCAGAACTTGGTATTACAGCTGCAACTGATGTAGGTGTAGA
>JBAQZZ010000094.1:0-1624 GCA_049791475.1 Flavobacteriaceae bacterium
CATAAAGTTTTCGTGCGCTTTAAAAGTTTCCCCCAACTTGTCTATAAATAATTCCCTACGGTGGTCGGTTAGCGAGTGGATAGCGACAATAACATCTGGTCTAGCTTCAGCAATTTCATCTAAATATATGATATGGCCTTCTTTAACCGCTGTTGTCAATGGCCCATCTAACCAAACCGTTTCTGCGCCTTTTATTATAAACCGCCCTATTAAATCTGTAGACGATGTTTCTTCATGACATGAAATGGTAATGAGCTTAGTATCCAATTCATGAGCCATAAACTCAATGAATCGAGACTTACCGGTTCCTGTTGGGCCTTTTAGTAAAAAAGGGATTTTACATTTATAGGTATGCGTAAAAACATCTATTTCTTTCCCTATTGTATGGTAATATGGTTTACTCATTTTTGTATTTATTGCGAATTAAAAACCCAGAGTTAATCTTCCTTTAAAATTTCGACTCTGGTTTTTCTAAATAATATCTAAGTACATGACAAAAATTGATGGTATGTTGAATGTCAGTCAAGGAGCGCAGTCGAAGACATTGGGATTCTTAGTTTTAATAGCATTTCGACTGCGCTCTCCCGAAACATCGGGAGTGACATTTTTATTTTTGTTATGTACGTACTAAAAATAATATAATTTATTCAATTTTATGGGAAAACAAATTTGGTTTAAAAGTAATCATTACCCAAGCCCAAGAATTGTTTTCATCCTTATCACCTCCTTTGATCACTTCCATGGTATCTGTTGCATACATTTTGGAAT
This sequence comes from Flavobacteriaceae bacterium, assembly GCA_049791475.1. GTDB lineage: Bacteria > Bacteroidota > Bacteroidia > Flavobacteriales > Flavobacteriaceae > CAXBID01. The sequence goes on from JBAQZZ010000094.1 coordinate 769, forward strand.
ATCCTGCGTTTAAGGTAATATCCTTGGCCAATTGATACCCAACTGTTACATCTATTTCTGTTCCCAGATTGTCATCCATTTTTTCTGTACCATCAAACACATTGCCTGCTGCCGAGAAAAAGTGAGGTATTACTTTAGCTGAAAATTTGTTCTTTTTATATCCAATCGACCCATAAATATCAGTTAAACCAACGTTATTTGCATGATTTCCAACATAGAAATAGTCCATCCAACCATTAAATTTATGATTGGTGCCAAACAGCGGAGCAAACGATTTAATATCAGAGCCTGTATCATCCATATCCTTCCCTGAAAGATATTCGGCACCAACACCAACATTAAAGTTATTGGTTATTTTATAGTCAACATTTGCTGAGTAATAAGAGGCACTTACATCCATGTTCAAGGATTTACCCATTTGAAAGTATGTTGCGGCATTGGCACTAAATCTTCCTGATGCGAATGTCAGTCTTGAGCCCATTGTTTGCATATAATCTATGGTTTGCTGTTCATCAGATAGACCTTCATTCACTAAATACTCAATTCCTGTATTCAAGGCTAAAACGCTCAAGCCGAATTTGTTGAACTCTCCGTGATACCAAGCATATTGAAAAGATTTATAACCAGCTGCATTGCTGTACAAGTTATCAATGCCAGATTCTGAGTCTGCATTTAAGGCAAAACCAACATCCATTCTATGATTGGCATTTGGCACATATTTAAACAAGAAAGCATCGTGGCTTCTTGCTTGTTGGGCCCAACCTACATCCCCAAAAATCCTATGGTCATCATAAATAATTTCCTGGCGTCCCATTTTTAGGGATATTTGACCATTTATAATGGCTTCAGCCCAAGC
>JBAQZZ010000095.1:0-3822 GCA_049791475.1 Flavobacteriaceae bacterium
TAAAACAAAAACTTAGAAGCAAAAAAGCTATTTTTAAGCAGCATATATCAAAGATTGAAAAATATACATGACAACAAAAGAATACATAGAAATACTAAGCAAAAGACTTCAATCTGGAATATCAAGAGAACATTCTTATAGAGGCGATTTAGAAACTTTAATTAGAGACTTAGTTCAAGATATTGAAATAACAAACGAACCTGCAAACGTAACGGAATGCGGAAATCCAGATTATGTAATCACAAAAGGAAAAATTCCTATTGGTTACATTGAAGCAAAAGATATTGGAAAAGACTTAAACAGTAAATCTTTTAAAGAACAATTTGGACGTTATAAAAAAGCGCTCGACAATCTCATAATTACAGATTATGTGTGGTTTCAATTTTTTCAAAACGGCGCATTAGTTCACGAAATAAAAATTGCCGACATTGAAAACAACACCGTTAAACCCATTCCTGAAAATTACTCAAAGTTTGAAAATTTAATAAAAGACTTCTGTACGCATATTGGGCAAACCATTAAATCGTCAAAAAAATTAGCAGAAATGATGGCTGGTAAAGCACGTTTGTTGCAAAATATTTTAGAACGCGCCATTGCATCTGATGAAGAAACACAAGAAAACACATCATTAAAGGGGCAATATGATACGTTTAAAGACATTTTAATTCATGATTTACAGCCTAAAGATTTTGCCGATATTTATGCACAAACCTTAGCATACGGCATGTTTGCTGCACGTTTGCACGACCCAACTTTAAACGATTTTAGCAGACAAGAAGCAGCAGAACTTATACCAAAATCAAATCCGTTTTTGCGAAAACTCTTTGGTTATATCGCCGGACCAGATATTGACGAACGTATTGTAAATGTGGTAGATAACCTTGCAGAAGTTTTTAGAGCAACAGATATTGATGGCTTGTTACATAATTTTGGAAAAAGCACACAAACCAACGACCCAATCATTCATTTTTACGAAACATTTTTAGCAGAATACGACCCTAAATTAAGAAAAGCGCGAGGTGTTTGGTACACACCAGAACCCGTTGTAAATTTTATAGTTAGAGCCGTAGATGATATTTTAAAAACCGAATTTAATTTACCACAAGGTTTAGCAGATACAAGCAAAACTACTATTAAAGTAAAAACAGATATTACCAATAAAAACTTTAAAAGTGGTTATGCAGAAGTGGAGAAAGAAGTACACAAAGTACAAATATTAGATCCAGCAACAGGCACAGGAACTTTTTTGGCAGAAGTAGTAAAGTTTATCTATAACAAAAACTTTAAAGCCATGCAGGGTGCTTGGTCTGGTTATGTCGAAGAACATTTGATACCACGATTAAATGGTTTTGAGTTGCTTATGGCTAGTTACGCTATGGCACATTTAAAATTAGATATGCTATTAACCGAAACAGGCTACAAGCCGTCATTGCGCGGTACGAAGCAATCTGTACAAAGATTAAACATTTACCTCACAAACTCACTTGAAGCACATCACAAAGACACCGGAACATTATTTTCCAACTGGTTAAGTAGCGAAGCCAATGAAGCCAACCATATAAAACGTGATACACCCGTAATGTGTGTGATTGGAAATCCGCCATACGCAGTAAGTAGTACTAATAAGAGCAAATGGATAGAAAATTTAATAAAAGATTATAAAAAAAACTTAACTGAAAAATCTTATAATTCTCTTTCAGATGACTATGTAAAGTTTATTAGGTATGGTCAACATTATATTCAAAAAAATGGTGAAGGCATACTTGCTTATATATCAAATAATAGCTTTATCGATAGTGTAACATTTAGACAAATGCGTAAAAATCTTTTAGAGACATTTGATAAGATTTACATTTTAGATTTACACGGTAATTCAAAAATGAAAGAAGTTTGTCCCGATGGTTCACCAGACCAAAATGTATTTGATATTATGCAAGGTGTTTCTATCAATATCTTTGTTAAAACGGGAAATAAAAAAGGAAATCAATTAGGCAAAGTCTATCATTCTGATTTATATGGAAAGAGAGACTCGAAATATCCTTTTCTGATAGATAATAACATTTCGTCAATTAATTGGGAAGTTTTAGCAAATAAAAAACCTTATTACTTTTTCGTGCCTAAAGATTTTGAAGAGGAACTTAAATATAATAAAGGATTCTCATTAAAAGAAATGTTTGTTAAAATTAACGCTGGTTTAGTTACTTCTCGTGACAAATTAATTATTCAAGATAGTAAGGGAGATGTTAAAAAAATTATTGCTGACTTTAATAATTTAGATGTTGATGAATTAAAACAAAAATATAAATTAATTGACAGTAGAGACTGGACGATAAAAGGTGCTAAAGATGATGTGATAATATCAAATTGCTCTGATGAGAATATTAGAGAAATAGATTATAGACCTTTTGACCGTAAATCTCTTTATTATACAAAAAACTCAAAAGGTTTTATTTCATACCCAAGATATGATATATTACAGCATTTACAAAAAGACAATGTTGCTTTGATTTCTACTAAATTACTATCATCTACTTCATACAAACATTGTTTTTTGAGTAAAAATTTAATTGATAAATGTTCGATATCAAATAGAGGTAAAGAAACAAACTATGTTTTTCCTTTGTATTTAATTAACGTTGAAAGTAGCCAAAGAACTATTGAAGAAAAAAGAGAAAGAAAACCAAATCTAAATCAAAAAATAGTAAATAAAATAGCAGAAAAATTAGGTTTAACTTTCGTTGCAGAACAAGAGGTTTCTCATTTAGAGCATAGCGAAAAATCTCAAAAAAAGATTGCCACGTCGCAAACTCCTCGCAATGACAGCAATGTTTTTACACCACTAGATATTTTAGACTATATCTATGCCGTTTTACACAGTCCAACTTACAGAGAAAAATACAAAGAATTTTTAAAAATAGATTTTCCACGAGTGCCTTATCCAAAAGACGTAAACACGTTTTGGAGTTTAGTAAAATTAGGTGGCGAAATACGCCAACTTCATTTGTTAGAAAGTGATAAAACAGAAAATTACATTACTACTTATCCAATAGTTGGTGATAATGTTGTTACACGTAGTATGACAAAAAATAGTTTAGGTTTTGAGCCTAACGTCATTGCGAACAAAGTGAAGCAATCTGTTACAAAGAAGGACATTGTCACGTCGCAAACTCCTCGCAATGAGAAATACGGCAAAGTCTGGATTAACGATACTCAATATTTTGACAACATACCATTAACTGCTTGGGAATTTTACATTGGTGGTTATCAACCCGCACAAAAATGGCTAAAAGATAGAAAAGATAGAACATTGAAATTTGAAGATATTTTACATTATCAAAAAATTATAGTGGCTCTTACAGAAACAGACCGCATAATGAAAGACATTGACAAAATAGACATTGAAAGTCTCATTCAAAAATAGATTTAAATAAAATAACCTAATTCAAATAAATAGAAACTTTACTTAGCAGATACTCGCATTAGGGATTGAAGTGGAAATCCTTTTTAAAATTTTGGTAGTAAAAATTACGTGTAGCACTAAAATTTAACAGATTGCCGCGTCCTTCGTCCTCGCAATGACGTTTTAAAAAGATTGTAGCCCTTCCACTGCGCTTAGGATAAACTACAATCCCGACCCTTCCCGATAGCTATCGGGACGGGTAATAACAAAAAAAATAAATATCAAAATGAATCTTAAAAGTAAAATTTTGAAAACGTAACCTACTGCTAACTTCCACTTAATATTGTAAAATAAATAGGCTACTTCTTAAAATTCTTATTACGTTTATTATAGTTTTTATCGCCTTTAGTTTTCGGCTTTTT
>JBAQZZ010000096.1:0-1664 GCA_049791475.1 Flavobacteriaceae bacterium
GTTCACGCCGTGAGCTTCAAGTTCGGTGGCGAGGTTTAGCGGCGTCTGGCCGCCGAATTGAACAATAACGCCGTCGCACTTAGACTGGTAGTAAATCTCTAAAACGTCTTCGAGCGTAAGCGGTTCGAAGAAAAGTTTATCGGATGTGTCGTAGTCCGTCGAAACCGTTTCGGGATTCGAGTTCACCATGATTGTTTCATAGCCCGCCTCGCGCAAGGCAAAGGACGCATGTACGCAGCAATAGTCGAACTCAATGCCTTGGCCGATTCGGTTAGGCCCGCCGCCAAGGATCATGATCTTCTTCTTATCAGAAACGGAAATCTCGTTTTCTGAGCCGTAGGAAGAGTAGTAGTAGGGGGTGAACGCTTCGAATTCGGCAGCACAGGTGTCGACGAGTCGGTAGTCCGTCATGACGCCGAGCTTTTCGCGGCGCTTGCGAACGGCTTGGCGGTTGGAGCCCACCATGTCGGCGATGAGTGCATCGCTGAAGCCAGCTTCTTTGGCGGTCAGCATTAAATCTCTATCCAGTGTGGCGAGGCTGCGCAGGCGCAGATCACCTTCGATCTCGACCAGTTCACGAAGTTGGCTGATGAACCAAGGGTCGAGCGCGCAGAGGTCGAAAATCTCCTTATCGCTCATGTCGTTCAGAAAGGCATGCCGGAGCCAGAAAACGCGCTCGCAAGTTGGAATGGATATTCCTTGGCGGACAGCTTGTAGATCTGTGATTTTTTCCTCGAATTTGGCGGGGCCGACAAAGCCCTTCGCACCGATTTCGAGTGAGCGCAGCGCCTTCTGGAAGGACTCTTTAAAGGTGCGTCCGATGGCCATGGCCTCACCGACAGACTTCATGGCAGAAGTCAGCGTAGTGTCCGCTCCGATGAATTTTTCAAATGTGAAACGAGGGATTTTGGTCACCACGTAGTCGATGGTTGGCTCAAAGCTGGCCGGCGTCTTCTGCGTGATATCGTTCTTTAGTTCATCCAGGCTGTAGCCGACTGCAAGTTTTGCCGCGATTTTGGCGATAGGAAAGCCAGTCGCCTTCGAAGCGAGCGCCGAGCTTCGTGAAACACGCGGGTTCATTTCGATGACGACCATGCGACCGTTCTCGGGGTTGACCGAAAACTGAATGTTCGAGCCGCCTGTTTCCACACCGACTTCACGGATACAGGCAAAAGATGCATCGCGCATCAGCTGATATTCCTTATCGGTCAGAGTCATGGCCGGAGCCACAGTGATCGAGTCGCCCGTATGAACGCCCATCGGGTCGAAGTTCTCAATCGAGCAGATGACCACGCATTGATCCTTATTATCACGCATGACCTCCATCTCGTATTCCTTCCAGCCCAGCAAGCACTCTTCGACGAGCACTTCGGTGGTGGGAGACATGTCGAGGCCGTTTTGCACCATGCGCTCGTACTCCTCGCGGTTGTAAGCGATACCTCCACCGGAGCCGCCGAGCGTGAAGCTGGGGCGTATGATAATGGGGAAATCGCCGATCAACTCATCAGCAGCCTTGAGTGCATCGGCTAAATTATTGACGGTCTCAGAGCGCGCCACGTCGAGGCCGATCTTCAGCATGGCTTGTTTGAAAATGTCGCGCGCTTCACCCTTGATGATGGCTTCCGGCTTCGCACCGATCATTTCCACGCCGTATTTCTCTAAGA
>JBAQZZ010000097.1:0-17437 GCA_049791475.1 Flavobacteriaceae bacterium
CTTCTCCTTTTCCAGATGCACCAGATGAATAAGAGAGCATTGCTACCTTAGGTTCAACACCAAAATTTTGAGCTGTTTTTGCTGATGAAATAGCTATTTCTGCTAATTGTTCAGCATTTGGGTTTGGGTTAATTGCACAATCGCCAAAAATAGATACCCGATCTTCTAAACACATAAAGAATACAGATGATACAATATTTACACCCGGTTTTGTTTTTATGAATTGTAAAGCAGGTCGTAAAGTGTGTTGCGTTGTATGAACCGCACCTGACACCATCCCATCGGCGTGTCCTTTATAAATCATCATTGTTCCAAAATAGGATACATCAGACATAGCATCTTTAGCCATATCTAAATTGACATCTTTATGCTTTCTGAGTTTATAAAATGTATTTACATAATCATTAAAGTGAGGTGATTTTGTAGGTGAAACAATATTAATTTTATTAATATTTAAAGGAATATCTAGCTTTTCGATACGTTCTATTATTTTTTCTTCTTCTCCAATCAAGGTTAAATCTACTACATTGGCGTCAATTAATTTCGCAGAGGCACGTAAAATCCGCTCGTCATATCCTTCAGGTAAAACAATATGTTTTTTATTTTTTAATGCGCGTTGCAATAAAGTATATTGAAACATTCTTGGAGTAAAAATTCCTGATTTAAAAGTGATTAAATCATTAGCTAGTTTATTGGTGTCTACATGCTTTTCAAATGTGGCAATGGAGGTTTCAATTTTCTCAATATTTTCAGCATAAATTTTAGATTTTATTTTACCAATAGTGTTTGTAACATGAAATGTGCCTTCTTTAGCACTAATTATTGGTACGACGCTTGAAAGTCCTTCTATTAATTTTAAAATAGGTTCTTCAGGAATTAATCCACCTGTTAAAATAATGCCCGATATTTTTGGATAATTTTTAGAAATATTAGCTTGTAATGCGCCCAGAATAATATCGGCTCTGTCGCCTGGTGTAATTACTAGTGCATCAGCTTTTAAATGCGTTAAGTAATTACGTAACTGCATGGCGCCAACACTAAAGTTATCAACCTGATTGTTAATCATGTCTTTACCAAAAAGAATAGTGCCATCAAGCATTTTTAATATTTCTTTTAAGGTAGGACTCGCTAAGCTTTTTATTTTTGGGATGACACTAATATCAGTCCCGTCATTAATTCGTTTTTCAAGTTGTGTTTTTAAGTCCGTCAGATAATCCGGATTAACTTTATTCGTCATTATTGATAAAACATCAACTTCATTTTTAAAAGTATCATAAGCTAACTGCACATTATCTACAATTTCTTTTAAATCTTTACCATCACCTTGAGATACAATAATAGAAGGAAGACCTAAATTTTTAGATATTAAAATATTAATATCTAACTCTAAACTAGAATTTTCATGTGAGAAATCTGTGCCTTCCACTAGTACAAAATCGAAACGCTCTTCAAGATGTTTATATTTTTTAATAATTTCGTCAATAACATCGCCAGATTTACCTTGATTATATAAATCAAGAACTTCATTTCTGGTATATACATATGTTTTCTTGTAATCAATATCAAGATCAAAATAAGAAACCACGGTGTTGATATGATTATCCATTTCGCCATCTTCGGTGTCGTCTATAATAGGTCTAAAATAACCTACTTTGGCAGTTTTACCCAATAGCATACGCATAAGCCCAAGAACAACAACAGATTTTCCGCTATTAGGTTCAATGGTAGCTACATAAATTCCTTTACTCATTTTAGTTTTTTTGTGATATTACAAAGATAACATATTGCTTGTTTTAGAAGAAATTGTTAAACTTAGTTTAGTATTATTATACCACAAAATTAGCATCTTAAAGTTAAGGTTAAGATGATATTTGTCATGGTTTTAATTATTCATTTAAATTCAAATATTCATATTTAACTAAATCATCTTTGGTAGATATTTCTATTTTTTCTGAATCTTTTATGACGAAATTTCTATCTGTTATTTCCAGAACATCATTATAATAATGGTCGGTCAATATGATGCCTTTTGATTCTTTAAGTTTGAGTAATAAAGTCTTAATCACATCTTTATAAATGGGTTCAATCATAGAAAATGGCTCATCCAACATTAAAAATGGATGGTTTAGATTTCCAATAATTAGTAATTCTAAGTAACGTAATTGTCCTAAAGACAACTTCCCAATTAGCTTTTTTTCAAAACTTGATACCTGCGGAGCGTAAAAGATTTTGTCTTGGTTATTTCCATTTGGAAAGAATAAAGGAATGATTGCTCTTACTTTCTTTTCTTTTGGTAGAAAAGTATCTTGTGGTAAGTATGCTATCTTTTTTGACGGAATGATATTTTTTTGAGAAATAATTTCTGAATTTATTTTTAAAAGAATTGAGTCAGCTTTAACCGTTCCGAAGATTAACTTTAACAAAGTTGATTTCCCTGTTCCATTTCGACCGAAAATTCCAATTATTTCGCCAACATAACATACAAGGCTAATGTTTTTTAAAATGGTTTTATCTCCATAAGATTTGTTAAGGTTGGTTATTTCTAATAAATCCATTTATCTGAATATTATTAAGATTAGAAATATTAAAGAAGAAATAGCCATGTTCATTAACCATACTTTTTTTATCAGATTGATTTTTGTAAATCCAAGATTGTAATAAGCATAATATTCATTCTTTTTGAAAGTTTGAAAACCTAAATAACCAAATAAAATTCCAAATGAGGAAAATATAATAACACTCCACATAATTCCAAAGATTAAACCAAAAATCAAAGAAAAAGGAGCGTTGAACGTATTGATATCTAAAAAGTATTTCCAAATAGCTTTACTGTACATTTTGCTCACTTATTTTATATTTTGTCTAACTTAAATCTAACCCGAAGTCAACTCCCGAAACAAACTCTCCAAACTAGCATTTTTTTGATTTAGCTGAAGAATTTTCAATTTGTTATCATGGGCAAAATCAAATACATGAGCGCGCATATCTTCAGAAGTTTTAAACGTAATTTCATAAACAAAATCATAGGTGTTTATTACCTGTTTAACTTTCGGAAGTTTTAGTAAAAACACATCTTCAACACGATAATCAAACTCAACAATAACCGTTTGTTCTTTTTCATTGCGTAAATCTTTCAGCTTTTTATCGGCAACAATTTCACCTTTATTAATAATAATCACACGGTCGCACATGGCTTCAACTTCTTGCATAATATGAGTTGATAGAAATACAGTTTTTGTTTTACCAATAGTCTTTATTAAATTTCTAATATCCACCAATTGGTTTGGGTCTAAACCCGTAGTTGGTTCGTCTAAAATTAAAACATCGGGGTTATGCAATAGGGCATTTGCTAAACCTACACGCTGACGATATCCTTTTGAGAGCTGTCCAATTTTTTTGTGACTTTCACTTGCTAAACCAGTAAGTTCAATCACTTCATCAATACGTTGTTTTGAAACTTTATAAATATCAGCATTAAATTTTAAATATTCTTTTACAAATAAATCTAAGTATAATGGGTTATGCTCTGGCAAATAGCCCACACTTAATTGCACATTTTTTGAGGATTCATTAATATCGTACCCATTTACTTTAGCAATACCCTCGCTAGCATTAATGTAAGTAGTTAGAATTTTCATCATGGTAGATTTTCCAGCACCATTTGGCCCTAAAAAACCAACTATTTCTGGTTTGTTAACTTTAAACGATATGTTGTTTAACGCTTTTTGCTTTCCATAAAATTTTGATATTCCAACGACTTCTATCGACATATTAAAAATGTTTATTCAAAAATAATGATTATCTAACGTAAACGACCTTTTACTATAAAATCTTTAAAACTTTTAGTAAAAACATAAAAAAAGGTTTTATAGTATTTTGATTTCTTAAAATATTAATTACTTTAGCGACTCAATTATGACAATGACAATAGGTTACACATATTTTAGCAACTGGTTTTATTTCTTTTTTAACAAAAGGAACGAGGCGTTGTATGTATAATTTATAAAAAATAAATTTGAATATGAGTCTCGATGAAAATCGAGACTTTTTTTTGTTAACAAGTGATTGAACGCTTAAAATGAAACATAAAATTTGATTAATACAGTAGCTATACAAGGCGTAAAAGGTTCTTTTCATCATATTGTGTCGCAGCAATTTTTTGAAAAGCAAGTAGAAACTATCGATTGTTTAACATTTGATAGGGTTGTAGATGCTTTAATTACTGAAGAATGCGATGCCGCTATTATGGCTCTTGAAAATTCTATTGCAGGCTCTATTATTCCTAATTATGCTTTGATAGATAAGTATAACCTTCATATGGTTGGCGAGCATTATTTAGATATTCAGCATAACTTAATGGCACTGCCAAATCAAAGTATTGCTGATATAAAAGAAGTGTATTCGCACCCTATGGCATTATTGCAATGTAAAGAGTTTTTTAGGTTATATCCGCATATTAAACTCATTGAAGATAAAGATACCGCTGAGGTTGCAGAACGTATTCAAAAACATAAGTTAAAAGAAGTTGCTGCTATTGCTAGTATTATGGCTGCTGAAATTTTCGAATTAGAAATATTAGCACACAGTATTCAAACTATAAAGCATAACGAAACTCGTTTTGTTATTGTAAAACGAACAAATTCTGAAGTACCAGAAATTGATATAAATAAAGCCTCTATAAAATTTGAAACAGACCATAAACGAGGAAGTTTGGCTGCTATTTTAAATGTGATGAGCGATTGTAAATTGAATTTAACCAAAATACAATCATTACCTATAGTTGAAACACCATGGAAATATTCCTTTTTTGTAGATATTACTTTTGAAAACTATAGCGATTTTAAAAAAGCAAAATCTATTATAGATATTATGGGCGAAGGATTTAAAGTTTTAGGCGAATATAAAAATGCCAAGTTATGATTGAGGTAGCAAACAGATTAAACACGGTTGAAGAATACTATTTCTCAAAAAAATTAAGAGAAGTAAATTTGCTTATTGCTAGTGGTAAGCCAGTTATTAATTTAGGTATTGGCAGTCCAGATTTACAACCACCACAAAAAGTAGTTGATGCTTTAACTGAAGGGTTATCAAACCCCAGTGCGCATAAATACCAGAGCTACCAAGGTTTGCCAGAATTAAGACAAGCTATTTCGGCTTTTTACAAAGCCAATTATGAGGTGAATTTAAGCCCGAATACCGAAATATTGCCTTTAATGGGAAGTAAAGAGGGTATTATGCATATTTCTATGGCATATTTAAATAAAGGTGATGAAGTTTTAATTCCGAATCCTGGTTATCCAACCTACCAATCGGTTACCAAATTATTGGAAGCAACACCCGTTTTTTATGAGTTAGACGCATCAAATAATTGGTTACCAGATTTTAAAGCTTTAGAAAAATTAGATTTGAGTAAAGTGAAGTTGATGTGGGTTAATTATCCGCATATGCCAACAGGAGCTCAACCAACTAAATATCTATTTGAAGAGTTAGTCTATTTTGCAAAAAAGCATAATATTTTAATAATAAATGATAACCCATATAGTTTCGTTTTAAATGATAATCCAACTAGTATTTTAAGCGTAAAAGGTGCTAAAGAGGTGTGCTTAGAACTAAATTCTTTAAGTAAAACCTTCAATATGGCAGGTTGGCGTGTTGGTATGGTAGTAGGAGATAATGAACATATTAATAATATTTTAAAGGTAAAAAGTAATATGGATTCGGGTATGTTTTACGGCATACAAAAAGGCGCCATTGAAGCTTTAAAATGTTCAAAAATGTGGTTTGTAACCTTAAATAGTGTTTATAAACAGCGTAGAGATTTAGTTTGGAAATTAGCAGACGCATTAAACTGTACTTACGATAAGAATGCTACAGGACTTTTTGTTTGGGCAAAATTACCGGCGTTTGTAAAGTCGGAAGAATTTATAGATTTAATCCTTAAAGAAAATCATATTTTCATTACGCCAGGAACTATTTTTGGTAGTAAAGGTGAAGGATATATCAGGTTTTCTTTATGTGCCCAGACCGAAGATTTAGAAGAAGCAATAGCAAGAATGAAATAAGTTGGTAGTTTGCAGTATTCAGTTATAATAGTTGTGAATAAAAAATAAAATAAAAAAGTATAATAACATAAAAGTAATTTACCCGTAATAGTTCCCTCTCCTTTGGAGAGGGTTAGGGAGAGGCTAATGAAAAACATATACGCAATAGGAGTTGGTTTAATAGGCGGAAGTCTTGCTAAGGATATTAAAAGAAATAATCCAGATATGATTATTCATGGTATCAGCAGAAAAGAGGCGACGCTTGATGAGGCTTTATCACTTAAATTAATTGATAAAAAAGCAACATTAGAAGATATTAAACATGCCGATTTAGTGATTGTCTCTATTCCTGTTGATGCCACTGTAAAGTTATTGCCAATAATTTTAGATTTAATTCCAGACACAGGCCTAGTAGTAGATGCAGGTTCAACAAAAGAAGCGATTTGTAAAGCGGTTGAAAATCATCCAAAACGTAGAAATTTTTTGGCGATGCATCCTATTGCAGGTACAGAGCATTCAGGCCCAAGTGCAGCCATTAGTGGTTTGTTTGAAGGTAAAACTAACATCGTTTGTGAGGTTGAGAAAACCACATTTAAACTTCAAGAAAAGGCCTTAAAGTTGTTTACAGGTATTGGCATGCGTATTCGTTACATGAATCCTGAAGCACATGATAAACACATTGCTTACATGTCGCATTTATCACATATCAGTTCATTTATGTTAGGAAAAACGGTTATTGATAAAGAAAAAAATGAGCGTGATATTTTTGATATGGCGGGAAGTGGATTTGCTTCAACTGTGCGTTTAGCTAAAAGTTCGCCAGAAATGTGGACACCCATTTTTAAACAAAATAAAACCAATGTTATTGAAACCTTGGAAGAATATATTAATAATCTCAACCATTTTAAAGAGCTGATGAAACAAGATGATTTTGAAGCTATTTATAACGAGATGAAAAACACCAATTATATAAAAGATATATTGAATGGGATGATTTAAAAAGTTTTGAAGACAGAAGCGGGAAGATAGAAGACAGAAGTTAGTGTAGAGGAAAGATTAAAGTAGCGTTTGCGAATAGTATTTGACTGACGACTAAATACTGATAACTGCAAACTGGCTTCCGCGTTAGGGATTGCAGTGAAAAGCCCACAGTGAGGCACGAGCGAGGACTTGTAACGTAAAGCCCGACCCTTGTGGTAACGCCCAAATTAAAAGAATTAAAGAGTAAAAAATAAATAGTAAACGACAATAGCTTTAGTGGCTTAATATGAAGTAAAATGGAAAACAATAAAGAAATGAGAACTTGGTTGGACGATTTAAAATTAAATCATCCGTTAGTAATTGCGGGACCTTGTAGTGCTGAAACAGAAGAACAAGTTTTAAAAATTGCACAGGAGTTAAAAGACACAGATGTAAGTTATTTTAGAGCTGGTATTTGGAAACCAAGAACGCGCCCTGGCATGTTTGAAGGTGTTGGTGCATTAGGTTTAAAATGGTTGCAAAAGGTTAAGGCAGAAACAGGCATGAAAACTTGTACAGAAGTTGCCAATGCTGCACACGTAAAACTAGCTTTAGAACATGATATAGATATGCTTTGGATAGGTGCACGTTCAACGGTAAGTCCGTTTATTATGCAAGAAATTGCGGATGCTTTAGAAGGTACAGACAAACCTGTTTTAATTAAAAATCCGGTAAATCCAGATTTAGCTTTATGGTTAGGTGGCATTGAAAGAATTTATAGTTCAGGCGTTAAAAATATTGGAGCCATTCACAGAGGTTTCTCAACATATCAGAAAACGAAATATAGAAATATTCCAGAGTGGCAAATAGCTATCGAATTTCAAAATAGATTTCCAGATATTCCTTTAATTAACGACCCTTCGCATATTACAGGTAAACGAGATATGATACATGAAGTATCTCAGGAAGCTTTAGATTTAAATTTTGATGGTTTAATGATTGAAACGCACTTTGATCCTGAAAATGCTTGGAGTGATGCTGCACAACAAGTTACACCAGCTACATTAATTCAAATCATGAAAGATTTAAAAATTAGAAAGGAAAGCAATAGTGAAGAAGATTACACCAAAACGTTGAATACTTTAAGAGCTCAAATTGATGTTGTAGACAATCAAATTTTGGATTTACTTGGTAAACGAATGAAAGCAGCTGATGGTATTGGAGCACTTAAAAAAACAAAAAACGTTGCTGTTTTACAATCTAAACGTTGGAATGAGATTTTAGGTAAAATGGTTTTAGAAGGCGAGCAACATGGCTTGAGTGAAGAGTTTATTTTAAGAATGTTTAAAGCCGTTCATCAAGAATCAATTAATCATCAAGAAAAGATTATTAACGGATAGTTAATTTAATTTTTATAAAACAAAAAGGCTCGTATTTGCGAGCCTTTTGTTTGTAAACTATTTTGAACTAATCATTTTTTGTGTATGCTAATCGTCTTGAAGCTTTTCTCATTAATATATTAATTAAATCCTCTGAGGAACTTCCAATACCACCTCTTACTTTTTTATTGTAATTCCATAGTAGAACACCATCGACTGCATTATGAACGGTCATATTAATAACAGCATTGTTAGTAGCTCCCCAAAAACCTACAAGTAAGCCAAGGGCAACAGAAGCGCCTTCAGACATTGGTTTATTGGTTTCAAACTCACCAGAAATTACAGCATCAACTTCAAGAATTTTTGCTAACTCTTTTGGGGTGTAATCAGTTATATTATCATAACTAATTTCATTTCTTTTAAGTAAAGCGGTAGTTACTTTTGGGTCTTGTACTTCTAAGTTTTGTAATTTTCCTCTTTTCTTTCTTTTTAAAAACCACGAGTACATAGCAGTTTGTAAACCTTCGCCTTCAGATTTTTCGATTCTATAAAGTTGCTCATTAGTCATATCTTTCATTTGTTTAGGTCTCAATTTTACCTGCGTTTTAAAAGGAACAACGGCAATAATTTTATGGCCTTTTGCTATTTCATCAAAATCTGGATTTTCATATAAGTTAGTTTGAGATTGAACATTTATTATAAATGTTAAAAGAAAAATTGAAAATAATAATTTTTTCATGTTTAGATTTTTAAAATTAAGATGCTAATTTAAAATTTTTCGTACAAGTAAAATTATTATTTTAAATTACTTTTGATAAATATTATGACAGGACGCGTTTATAAATCTACAGGAAGTTGGTATACCGTAAAAACACAATTGGGTGAAACTTACGAATGCCGTATAAAAGGTAAATTTCGAATTTCAGGCATTAAAAGCACAAACCCTATTGCCGTTGGTGATATTGTAGATTTTGAATTAGAAACAGATAACGATCAAGTTTCAGGTATTATCAATAAGATTCATGATAGAACCAATTATATCGTAAGGAAATCAGTTAACCTTTCAAAGCAAACGCATATTATTTCGGCAAATATTGATTTAGTCTTTTTGATGATTACTATAGATAATCCACCAACATTTACCAGCTTTATAGATCGGTTTTTAGTAACAGCTGAAGCCTATTCTATAAAAACAGTATTGCTTTTTAATAAGATTGATACTTATGATGAAGACACGCTAAATGAAGTTAAGTATTTAGCCCATGTTTATAGAAAAATTGGTTATGAATGTATTGGTGTTTCAGCAAAAACAGGAAAAAATGTAGATAAAGTTAAGGCTTTAATGCACAAAAAAGTAAGTGTGTTTTCAGGTCATTCAGGTGTTGGAAAATCTACTTTAGTAAATGCTATTGAGCCTTCGTTAAATATAAAAACCAAAGAGATTTCCTTGCAACATATGCAAGGTCAGCATACTACTACTTTCGCAGAAATGTTTGATTTAAGTTTTGATGCTAAAATTATTGATACGCCAGGAATAAAGGGGTTTGGTGTGGTTGATATGGAAAAAGAAGAAATAGGTGATTATTTTCCTGAGATTTTTAAATTAAAACAAGATTGTAAATTCAATAACTGTTTGCATGTACAAGAGCCTAATTGCGCTGTAAAAGAAGCGTTGGATAATGATGAAATCGCTTTTTCAAGATACAGAAGTTATTTGCAAATTATTGAAGGCGAAGATGAGCATTACAGAACTGATAATTGGGAGGTTCAGTAAACAGTAAACAGTAAACAGTATTCAGTAAACAGTATTCAGTCGCAGTATTCAGTTCCTAAGTTTACGTAAAGTTTAAAAGTTAACAATAAATTAAAGTCCCCTTTGGGGATTTAAGGGAATGAAAGTAATTATCCAAAGAGTATCAAAAGCAAGTGTAACTATCGAATATAAAAAAGTTGCCTCAATAAAAAACGGACTTTTAATCCTTTTAGGAATTGAAAATGAAGATGGTGCAGATGATATTAATTGGCTTTCAAACAAAATAGTAAACCTTCGTATTTTTTCAGATGAACAGGGTGTTATGAATAAATCACTATTAGATACAAATGGTGATGCTATAGTTGTTAGCCAATTCACATTACACGCATCTACTAAAAAAGGAAACCGGCCAAGTTATATAAAAGCCGCAAAACCAGATATTGCTATCCCGTTGTATGAGCGTTTTGTAAAACAATTAGAAGTTGATTTAAGTAAAAAAGTTCAAACAGGTAAGTTTGGTGCAGATATGAAAGTTGAACTTATAAACGACGGGCCAGTAACAATAATAATTGATTCAAAAAACAGGGAATAATGGCATCTATTTTTGGTCATGCTGTAGTAGGTTTCCCAATTTCAAAAGTTATTGATTCAAAAAATGTTAAAAGGTTAGTAGTTGCTGCTATTTTATCAACAATACTGCCAGATTTTGATGTTATAGCGTTCAATTTTGGTATTTCATACTAACATCCTTTGGGACATAGAGGGTTTACACATTCCATCCTTTTTGCATTACTTTGGGCGCTAGTTTTAATGTTTGCTTTTGGTAAAAAGCATAGACTCACTTGGTTTTTGGTTATTTTTCTATCCACATTATCTCATGGAGTTTTAGATGCGATGACTTCTGGAGGTCGTGGTGTTGGTTTCTTAATTCCATTTAATAATATCAGATTTTTCTTCCCTTTTAGAGAAATAAAAGTATCGCCAATTGGTATTGATAAGTTTTTTTCGAGTTGGGGGTTTAGGGTGATTCTTAGTGAAATTAAGTATATAATTATTCCATGCATTCTGATTTTGGTATTTTTGTATTTCAAAAAATCAAAAAATGAATATTCAGAACGCCCAAAAAATAGTTGATAATTGGATTAACCAACATGGTGTTCGTTATTTTAACGAACTTACCAATATGGCACAACTAACTGAAGAAGTTGGAGAAGTGGCACGTATTATTGCACGCCGTTATGGTGAACAAAGTGAAAAAGAAAGCGATAAAGATAAAGACTTAGGCGAAGAACTAGCCGATGTACTTTTTGTTGTGCTATGTTTAGCAAACCAAACGGGCATAGATTTACAAAGTGCGTTTGATAAAAGAATGGATAAGAAAGCAAAACGCGACCATGATAGACATCATAATAACGAAAAATTAAAGTAAATTTGCGACTTGTTTAAAGAGCAATAAATAAGTATGCATTTTACACTTCATAAATCCAAAATAGCCAAACAATCAAGCGTTCAAATAACAGGTTCGAAAAGTGAATCTAACAGATTGTTATTGTTACAAGCTTTATATCCTGAATTTAAACTAGAAAACGTTTCAAATTCTGATGATAGTAATTTAATGACGAATGCATTAAGTTCGCAATCAGAAGTTGTAGATATCCATCATGCAGGAACGGCGATGCGATTTTTAACAGCCTATTTTTCAATTCAAGAAGGAAGAGAAGTTACGCTAACGGGCTCTAAACGCATGAAAGAACGCCCAATTAAAATTTTGGTTGAAGCGCTTCAAGATTTAGGAGCAAATATAAGTTATGTTGAAAATGAGGGTTATCCACCAATAAAAATTAAAGGACAAAAAATCACAAAAAATAAGGTGTCGTTAAACGCAAATGTAAGTAGCCAGTACATTTCAGCGTTATTATTAATAGCTTCAAAACTAGAAAACGGTATAGAATTAACGCTTGAAGGCGAAATAACATCGGTTCCATATATAAACATGACATTAAGTTTGTTGGACGGAATAGGGGTGGAATCATCTTTTATAGGAAACACAATTACAGTAAAACCTAAAACCCAAAAACCAAAACCAAAAACCCTAACTGTAGAGTCAGATTGGTCATCAGCTTCCTATTATTTTAGTATAGTAGCTTTAAGCGATGTTGGAACAGAAATAACATTATCGTCTTATAAAGAAAATTCGTTACAAGGCGATTCAGTTCTAGTAGATATTTACAAACATTTTGGGGTTTCAACGGTCTTTAAAGAGAATGTATTGACTTTAAAGAAGGAAACTTCAAATATAGCGCCTCTAACTTTAAATTTGAAAAATGCTCCAGATATCGCTCAAACCATTGCTGTTACTTGTTTTGCTTTAGGAATACCGTGCGATTTAACGGGTTTGCATACATTAAAAATTAAAGAAACCGACAGATTAGTTGCTTTAAAAGTAGAACTTGAAAAGTTAGGTGGGAACGTTAAAATTACTGATAAATCATTGCATTTATCGGCATCTATAACTATCAAAGAAATGGTCTCAATTGCTACTTATCACGACCACAGAATGGCCATGGCATTTGCGCCATTAGCTCTTAAAACATCATTAATTATTGAAGATGCCATGGTGGTTTCAAAATCATATCCAACTTTCTGGAACGATTTAAAATCGATTGGGTTTAAAATAACTGAATAATAATCCGTCATTTACTTGACAACGCCTATTTCACTATCGTATATTTGCAGCCGTTTGTAATTTCACATATTTATTTATAAACTACTAAACACAAATAAACTCATAAACATTTTTATATGAAATTATCACACTTCGGTTTCGAATTACCAGAAGAATTGTTAGCAGAATATCCAGCAGAAAACAGGGATGAATCTCGTTTAATGGTTTTAAACAGAAAAGAACAAACCATTGAGCATAAAATGTTTAAAGACATTATAGATTATTTTAAAGAAGATGATGTTTTAGTACTTAATAATACTAAAGTTTTTCCTGCCAGATTATATGGTAATAAGGAAAAAACAGGGGCTAGAATTGAGGTGTTTTTATTAAGAGAATTAAATGAAGAACAACGTCTGTGGGATGTTTTAGTAGATCCTGCACGTAAAATAAGAATTGGTAATAAACTGTACTTTGGTGATGATGAAATGTTAGTTGCTGAGGTTATAGATAACACCACATCAAGAGGGCGTACTTTGCGTTTTTTATATGATGGTTCATATAAAGAATTTCGTATTAAGTTAAATGAACTTGGTCAAACGCCACTTCCAAAATATATAAAGAGAGATGTTGAGCCAAATGATGAAGAGCGTTATCAAACCATTTATGCTAAAAATGAAGGTGCCGTAGCTGCACCAACAGCAGGTCTTCACTTTTCGAAACATTTATTGAAGCGTTTGGAGATTAAAGGTATAAATTTTGCTGAAGTAACATTACACGTTGGTTTAGGTACTTTTAATCCAGTTGAGGTTGAAGATTTATCTAAACATAAAATGGATAGTGAAGAATTAGCTATTAATGGAAAAGCAGTAGAAATAGTAAATAGAGGACTGAAAGAAAAAAGACGTATTTGTGCAGTTGGTACAACAGCAATGCGAGCTATAGAAAGTGCCGTATCTACAAGTGGTAAGCTTAATGAAATTGATGGTTGGACGAACAAGTTTATATTCCCGCCTTATGAATTTAGTATAGCAAACTCAATGATTACTAATTTTCACACGCCAAAATCAACTTTATTAATGATGGTTTCTGCATTTGCAGGACATGATTTTATAAAAAAAGCATACCAAGAAGCAGTAAAAGAAAAGTATAAGTTTTACAGTTATGGTGATGCCATGTTAATCATATAAAACAGTTAAAGCCTTGTTAATTCAAGGCTTTTTTATGGCATTACCCTAGGGTTGGGTTTTATTCGTTGATTTATATTTTAAATTAATGAACTCATGAATATAAATATTTCGGCAGTCGCTTTTTTGTGTTGCATAGGCGCAACAACACAAAAAGAGCTTCATCAAAAACTCAATCCCTAATGCAATACTAAAATTTTAATTAATATTTATAACATCAACAGAAACAATTCCCTCCTTGAGGAGGGCTAGGGAGGTGTTTTAAAGTTTAATTTTAGTTAACCTTTAAGAGAAGAGTTTCCTCCTTAGGAAGATTAAGGAGGCTTTTTTTCCTATTTTTGCATAACCTATGGCAAAAGATAAAAAAGATATACGCGCATTAACCAAAGAGCAACTACGAGATTTTTTTGTAAAAGAAGGTGATAAAGCTTTTAGAGGAAATCAAGTATATGAGTGGCTTTGGCAAAAATCTGCACATACTTTTGAAGACATGACCAATGTTTCAAAAGAAACTCGCCAAATGCTAGAAGATAATTTTGTAATCAACCATATAAAAGTAGATACTATACAGCGAAGTAACGATGGCACTATAAAAAATGCGGTGCGATTGCACGATGGATTAATTGTAGAGTCGGTTTTAATACCTACAAAAACCAGAACAACAGCTTGTGTTTCTAGTCAGGTTGGTTGTAGTTTAGATTGTAAATTTTGTGCGACAGCACGTTTAAAACGCATGCGTAATTTAAACCCAGATGAAATTTACGACCAAGTAGTTGCTATAGATAATGAAAGCAAATTGTATCATAATCGACCATTAAGTAATATTGTTTTTATGGGCATGGGCGAACCGCTTATGAATTATAATAACGTTATAAAGGCTATTGATAAAATTACTTCGCCAGAAGGTTTGGGTATGTCTCCAAAGCGTATTACGGTTTCAACATCCGGTGTTCCAAAAATGATTAAAAAAATGGCTGATGATGAAGTTAAATTTAATTTAGCAGTATCATTACATTCTGCGATTGATGAGGTACGAACTCAAATTATGCCCTTTAACGAAACCTTTCCTTTAAAAGATTTAAAAGAATCATTGGAGTATTGGTATGAAAAAACCAATCGTAAAATTAGTTATGAATATGTAGTTTGGAAGGGTATAAATGACAGCCAAAAAGATATTGATGCTTTTGTAAAATTTTGTAAATATGTACCTTGTAAAGTAAATATTATTGAATATAACCCTATTGATGATGGTGATTTTCAACAAGCTACAAACGAAGCTTTAGAAAATTATATTAATGCATTAGAAAAAAATAGGATAGTAGTAAATGTGCGTAGAAGTAGAGGTAAAGATATTGATGCAGCTTGCGGGCAGTTGGCTAATAAAACATAAAAGAGCTTCATTATGAAGCTCTTTTATGTTGGTTTTATAAACTCTATTTATTGTTTAATTATTTTTTTTGTAATCATGCCGTCTATAGAATATATGTTTATTATGTATAGACCATTGTTTAATTCAGAGATATTAATTTGTTTCTTAGTAAGATTTTTAATTGCAATAGATTTAATAATTTTACCGTTTAAGTCAACAATTTCTAATTTAGTAAGGTCTAAACGGTCAGCTACAGCTAAGTTTATAATATCAGTAGCAGGGTTTGGATATAGTTTTACAGATTCAGACAGTGTATTATCAGTATCATTTACTCCTAATAGATTTTCAGTTGCAGTAGCTCTGACTCTAAAAGAATCAAATTTATAATCAAAAGAAGAAGTGTTTCCAGTAAAAGATAAAACCAGAAAGTCTACTTCAATAGGGTCTATATTAGCATCGGTACCTGATACGCCTGAATAAAAGCCTGGTCCTTTCCAAATTACTTGTCCTGTAGTATAGTTAAAAGCAAAACCAACTTTATACCAAGTGTTTTCATCTAAAGTTATTGCAGTTCCTCCAGCTCCTAAATTAAATCCTGATAGTGAGGGTGTTCCCATATCATCTAGTCTAGCTAAGCCTATGATATCTTTACTAACAGGGTCAAAAGATAATCCTGCTAATGTATTAAAGCTACTATCAAATAGCCTTATACCACCTGAGCTGATACTAGTAGCGGTTGAACCCGTATAAAATTCATACTCAATTTCTACTATATTGTTCCCTGAAGTTTTAGCAGCATTCCAATCTGTAGAAAAACCATTTAACCAAACAAATTTTTGTACTCCAGCAGCTGCAGAACCTGTAATTTGTAAAATATTTCCTTGAGTCCCACCTTCATTAAAAATTTGAAATTCTGAACCGTCACCACTAGCAGAATCAAAAACATTAAGACCTCCTTGACCACTCGCATTTCCAACTGTTAAAGCATCAAAATTTTCATTTTGAAATACTTGAGCAAAAACAAAAGATGTAATAAAGAATAATAAAAAAGTAATTTTTTTCATAGTAATCGTTTTAAAGTTAATTAATTAAATTAATATTTTTAGATGATTAAATACAACATCGTCGATTAACAGCGTTTTTTGTTGTTGTATTGTTAAATTTATTATTGTTTGTTTTGTTCCAAGATTATAGTATAGATATAACTTAATTAGTAAATTTGTCGAAAGGTAACTTTAGTTTTGAAAATAGTAGAACAAATAAAGCAACCCATAGCTTATGAAATGGATCTTTTCGAGCAAAAGTTTCTACTTTCTATGGCGAGTAAAGTGGCTTTATTAAACAGAATTACTCATTACATTGTAAACCGGAAAGGGAAGCAAATGCGACCCATGTTTGTGTTTCTGGTTGCTAAAATGGTATCAAATGGTGAAGTAAGTGAACGTACCTATCGCGGAGCCTCAGTTATTGAATTAATACACACAGCGACATTAGTACACGACGATGTGGTTGATGATAGTAATCGACGTCGCGGATTCTTCTCGGTAAATGCCCTTTGGAAAAACAAAATCGCCGTTTTAATTGGTGATTATTTGCTATCAAAAGGCTTGTTGCTGTCTATTGACAATAATGATTTTGATTTACTTAAAATAATCTCTATCGCCGTGCGTGAAATGAGTGAAGGTGAATTGCTACAAATTGAGAAAGCGCGAAAACTTGATATTACTGAAGCCGTTTATTACGAAATTATACGTCAGAAAACGGCAACTTTAATTGCCGCATGTTGTAGTTTGGGTGCAGCATCGGTAAAGCCAGAGTCTCAGCTTGTAGAAACCATGCGAAAATTTGGAGAACTTATTGGAATGGCATTTCAAATAAAAGATGATTTATTTGATTATGGCGATGAGCAAATAGGAAAACCAACTGGCATTGATATTAAAGAGCAAAAAATGACTTTGCCATTAATTTATGTACTAAATCAAGTGCCTAAAAAAGATAAAAACTGGCTTATAAACTCCATAAAAAATCATAATAAAGATGCGAAACGTGTAAAAGAAGTGATTGCTTTTGTTAAAGAAAACGGGGG
>JBAQZZ010000098.1:0-6002 GCA_049791475.1 Flavobacteriaceae bacterium
CGCTGTGCTTCTTCTGGGATAATGTAATAAGCGGCGCCCATAAAACCAGACAACAACCATACAACCAATAAATTGGTATGCACTGCTCTTGCTGTATTAAAGGGAATAACACTATGCAATCCATCAAACCCTGCATGGGCAAACCCCATTATAAAACCGTATATAATTTGTAGCCCAAATAATAACATGGACAGCGCAAAAAACCAATACGCTACTTTTTGTGATTTATATTTCATTAGTTCTCTTTTTATGTTTTAAAATTGTCAAATGTAATTCGCATAAAAAATCATTTTAGATTTACGATTATGCACATTTTATAATATCTTTTTGTTAGTTTAGTTTTCGTCTTTTGCTAAAGGAGACACAACGGTATCAAATCCGTTTAAATCAATATGACCTATCCAGTCAAAAAAGGCAATTAGATCTGCGGTTTCTTCCTGAGTAAACCCATAAGCCACCATTTTTCTGCCGTTAGGAGCCCAATCTACCGGGGTCATTAAGACTGCCTTGATATAGCCTTCTCCTCTACGTTCAATGACTTTTGTTAATTCAGGGGCATAATAAGCGCCTTCTCCCATAATGGTATGACATCCCATACAATTATTATCTTCCCAAATTTTCTTTCCTCTTACGACTGCTTCAGTAATATTTTCATCATTTGATTGGTCTTGAGCTTTACTAAATGAGTAAATGGTAAGGCCAATAAATACTAGAAAAGTAACTACAGTACCACCAAGAAAAAAGGCTCGTGCTTGTTTTTTTGATAACATATTATTTAGTTTTGATTAGTATTATTTTTTTTAGTGCATGACAAAATTGAAAATGTCACATTGAGCGCAGTCGAAATGCTAGTATTTCTTTGAATGTCTTCGACTACGCTCAATGTGACATTTAGTATATTATTAATTTTTGTCATGTACTTAGATTTTATTTACTTGTTAACTCAAGAATGGTTTGTATGGTTTCTTTATTATCCACACCCAACCCTTCTTGTTGATGTATTAATTCGCCACCAGAATTAAACACACTGATGATATTGGAGTGCGAGAAATCCATAGGTGAAATTTGTTTATATTTTACGGCCAAAACATTGGCAAACTCCCTAACACCACTTTCAGTGCCTTGTAAAAATGTCCATTGTTCTCCATCCATCATGTTTTCTTTGGCAAAAGATTTTAAACGTTGTGGCGTGTCTGTTTCTGGATCAATACTTATCAAAACAAAACGAAGGTATTCAAGGTTTTCTTTAGGAATTTGATCTTCAATATTTCGCATATCAGCTACTAAACGGGGGCAGGCTGCTTTGCAAGTAGTATAAATCATAACCATGACTAATGTCTTTCCTCTTAAATCTTCAAGTTGAATGGTTTCTCCTTCTTCTGTGTTCCATTTTGTAGTTAAATTGAAAATGGATTCCTCTGAAATTTCATTGTTACTTAATTCTTTAGTTGATTTTTGTACTGGTTTTAAGTCCATTTTGCAAACTGGACAACTTCCAGAATGGGTATAGGTTTTTTCACCTTCACATTGCATAGGGCATTGGTAAACAGCAACATCATTTGTGTTAGCATTATATTTATCATTTTTACACGATGTAAAAAATCCTGTAAAGACCAGTAAAATAAATATAGATTTAAGGTATTTCATTGTTCTTCAATGATATCTTTAACACATCTAAAGCCTAAATTTTTCATAGCGTATTTTGCTTTAACACTGCCACGGATGGCATAACGCATAAAAGCAGCATAATTCATTAAATCGGTTGCGCCAATGGCGGCACTTCCGCAGAATAGGTTACTGTCATTATCAACATCTTTTCTGGATTCACCTGAAACCAACACCGAATTAAAATCTAATGTCCATTCCCATACCAAACCATGTAAATCATATACGCCCCAATAATTTTTAAAAGTGGAACCTATAGTATTGTTAAAGGTTTTGGGTTTTTCGTACCAACTTAAAATATATTTATTGTAAGTTTCTAACGTTCTAGCATCTGCCATGTTTTCATTTGCCATGGCGGCATATTCCCATTCATCAATTGTTGGTAGGCGTTTGCCTTGGCGCTCGCAATAATCGTTAGCAACAAACCAAGACACATTGGTAGCAGGGGCTTTTAAATTTTGGTTTTCGCTTAATTCTGTATCCGATTTCCAATCTAAAAGGTAATTGTCGTCTGCAAATAATTTTTTGATTTTTGAGCGTTGCCACTTTGGGTATTTTTTCACAAACTCTAAAAAGGCATTGTTGGTAACAGGATAGACGTCCATTTGAAAGTCATTTATTCTAACTTTCAGAGAATCTCTTCCGTAGAGCGGGGTGTAAGTTCCGCCTTTAATAGAAACCATTTTAGACTGACAATTTGCTATTGTTAGGGAACATAGTATAATTATATTCATTATCAGTCTTAAAATAAGTTTCATCTTCGCTATTAATCAATTCTTATTAATGACCGCTTTTTACAGCATCAACTTGCGCTTTAGTTACATTGGTTTTGTTATTTCCCCAAGAGTTGTAGATATAGGTCATAACATCAGCAATTTCTTGATTACTAATTGCTTGCCTGGTCATAACACTATTATATGTTTCGCCATTGACAGTGATTTCACCTGTTTTTCCTTTTAATACAATTCCAATGGCGCGATCAACATCTGCATTTAAATAATCAGCATTGGCTAAAGGTGGAAACGCACTAGGAATACCTTGGCCTTCTGCTTGGTGACAAGCAAAACACGTTTGCATATATATTTGTTTTCCAGACTCCATTTTTTCGTCTAAACTTTTTTCTGAAGTAGAGGCTACAGCTTCTTTTTTACCATCATCTGGCATGGTTTGAATGGTTCCGCCTTCAGGGTGATAAATACCTTCTTGAACTACACCCGAATAGATTTTCTTGTTTTCTTCACCTTCAACTTTCAACATGCCTAAAGCACCTTTATTAAATGCTCTAAAAATAGAGTGGTCTACTAAAATAAAAGTTCCAGGAACATCAACTCTAAATTCAACTATGGCAGCGCCACCAGCTGGTACTAGAGTGGTTTGTACATTTTCATTAATTGTAGAACCTCCTTCAACATGAACTTTATCAAATATTTCCCCAATGACGTGAAATGATGATACTAAATTAGGGCCACCGTTACCAACATATAAACGAACCGTTTCGCCAACATTAGCCGTAATGGCGTTATCACCAGTTAAGGCGCCCACACTCCCATTAAAAACCACGTAATCAGCATCTTCATCAACGGCTTTTTGCATATCGAAAGCTTGTAAACCAGGTTCTCCGTTTTCACCTTTTGTATAGAAATCACCTTGCATGATGTAGTATTCTTTATCAACTTGAGGTAAACCTCCTTCAGGTTCAACTAGAATTAAACCATACATACCGTTTGCGATATGCATGCCTACAGGTGCTGTTGCACAGTGATACACATATAAACCAGGATTTAATGTTTTAAAATTGAATTTTTTTTCATGCCCTGGCGCCACAAAAGACGATGTTGCGCCTCCACCTGGACCCGTAACCGCATGTAAATCTATATTATGGGGTAATTTATTATCTGGATGATTAGATAAGGTGAACTCAACTTCATCACCAACACGTGTTCTAATAAAGCTTCCAGGAACCGATCCTCCAAAGGTCCAATAGTTATAGGTTGTTCCATCGGTCATGGTGCCTTCCTGTTCAAGAACTTCCATATTTACTATGAGTTTTTTTGCTTTACGCCTTCCAACAGGGGTTGGTACATTTGGAGGTGATGTTAATTCGGCTATCATTTCTCGACTCACAGGTATGTCTGTGGCATCTGCATATTCCTTTTTTTCATTATCGATACATGCTGTAAATGACAGGGTTAATATTAACGCCATTAGGATATATGGCATCATCATTGGTTTTTGTTTTACCTTCATGGTTACTTGGTTTAATTATGGTATTTATAAAAAAAGACATTTTTATCTTTTTTATTATTGTTCAAAATTAATTGTTAATACTATCTTAAAACATGACTTTTGTCAGGTATTAAAAATCTTTCTTTTTAGCTTTCAAAGTAATTCTTAATACAGGTAAAACAACCCAAACAATAAGCATCGTAAATGAAATTATTAATCCGAAATTAGTTCCAAAAAACTTTTTAAAGACAGCTCCTGTATAACCTAATAAGGCAGAGATATCCAGTTTTAATAAGATGAGCGTTCGAGATAAATCGATTGGATTTAGCATCGTGCCAACTAATGACAATTTATCCAAAGGATAATCTTCAAACATAATTAACGTCACTAAAAAGATGCCATCATATATTATGGCGAGAAATAGCCATAGTAAAATGGCGTAACCAAACCCTTTAATTTTGTTTTCATTGGATAAGGCTATATTGAAAGCCAAGGCAGTAAATATTAGCGTAAGAAATGTTCCCGTTATTAATAGTAGCGAAAAGTCCCAAATAGCACTGCTTTCAAACAGACCATA
This sequence comes from Flavobacteriaceae bacterium, assembly GCA_049791475.1. GTDB lineage: Bacteria > Bacteroidota > Bacteroidia > Flavobacteriales > Flavobacteriaceae > CAXBID01. The sequence goes on from JBAQZZ010000098.1 coordinate 4,469, forward strand.
GAATACAAAAGGGATTCCCAACCCTAAAATTAAACTCATGGAAAGCGATAAGGCAACGCCTAAATACTGTCCTAAAAAGATGGACGAGCGTTTTAAGGGTTGCGCCAATAACAACTCGGTAAATTCTTTGGAATTATAGTAATACATGACGCCAAAAATGGTGCCTATCAATGGTACAAGTACGATGATAACGTTCATTAATGTAATAACAGCTTTTGATAGATCATTATTTAAAAACAAGAGCACAATACCAAGCAATAAATAAAACGCGAAGTACACATAACTCCAGCGACTGCGCATTAAATCGAAAAAACTGTATTTTAATATTTTAAGCATGATTTTTAAAGCTCTTTAACCTCTCGACTGCGCTCGAGGAGACATTCATAATCTGTACTTTGTCAGGTCGAGCGCAGTCGAGACCTAATTGTTGTTACTAGTTAATATAGACGCAATGGCATGTTCAAAATCGGGTTGCTTGGTTTTGGTTTTTAATTCTGAAATTGTGCCTTTAAAATAAATTTGCCCTTCTAACAGAAAAACAATTTCATCAGAGATTTCTTCCACAAAACTCATGATATGTGATGTGATTAATATGGTTTTGCCTTTTGCTTTTTCTGTCTGAATCAATTCTTTTAATCGAATGAGTGAAATAGGATCTAAACCAGATGTAGGTTCATCTAAAATAATAAGTGGACTATCAAACATAAAGGCTAAAACAATATTCACTTTTTGTTTGGTGCCTCCTGAGAGGTTTCCCAATTTTTTATCTAAAAAAGGTTCTAGTTTAAACAAACTTATTAAGTATTCATCATTTGTTGTTTTTCCTCGTAAATCCTTAATCATTGTAACGAGTTCCTTAACTTTAAGGTTACTTGGGAAATTGGCTATTTGTGGTAAATAATCAATTTTATATCTGTAATCAGAACTCTTCTTGATATCTTCTCCAAGAACTGAAATAGTCCCTTTATTAGGAATAACCATTCCTAAAATAGATTTAATAAGCGTTGTTTTACCTGAACCATTTGGGCCAAGTACTGCGAAAATTCCGCCATCTTTGATAGTTAGATCAACACCACTTAAAACCACATTTTTTCCAAATTTTTTATATAAATTTTGAATGCTTACCATTCTATTTTTTTTATTAAAGGGTTATTATCCAGTAAATTATCAGGTGTAAAAATAGGTGAGACTTTTTCTGAAAAATCAATAATATCCATAAATAAACTTCTAAGCAAAATAATGGTTTCAGGCGTTCTGTTTACAATATAAGAGAATAATTTAACTGGTCTGTAAGGTACATCGCCAACACCATCTTTATTGAGGTCGTAACCTGTATAATTGCTCCAATAATTTCTGTCGAACACGTTATCGTTTATTTTACTATTATAGGATACATCAAAGGAATTATATAAAAAATTATTTTCAATAAAACTATTGGCATAACAAGCGCCTCGTACCTTTATTGCCCAGCCATTGTTCATAAAATTATTGTTTTTATAAACAATTCTGTTTGAGCCTTCTATATTGATACCTA
>JBAQZZ010000099.1:0-7841 GCA_049791475.1 Flavobacteriaceae bacterium
AGAGATGCTGGCGGATGTATAGTTTCTGAAGATGTTATACTTGTAATACCACCACCAATAAATGCAACCGTTACTGCTAGTGCAACAACTTTATCTTGTTTTGGTGATGCTAATGCTTCAATAACGGTAAGTGCACTATCTGGTGGACAAGGAAGTAACTTTACGTATACGCTTAATATGGTTTCGCCAACAGCAAGTACATCTGGTCCGCAAACAAGCCCTGTATTTAACAATTTAGGAGCTGGAACTTATAACATTGTTGTTACAGATGGTTATAGTTGTTCATTCAATTCACCGAATGTTGTAATAACTGAGCCTACTCAAATACAAGCTAGTTTAGTTAAACAAACAACACAAACCTGTTTAACAAATTCCACATTAACTTTAAGTGCTAATGGAGGTACAGGTTTATATTCATACAGTGATACCGCATCATTTACAACGGTATTAGGGTCTTTTGGTACTTCGGTAACTTTCCCTGTATCATCAGGAACGTATCAATATTACGTTAGAGATGCAAATGGTTGTAATGCGTTTGCTACCAATGAAATAACCATAGATATGCTACCTGCATTAACTATAAATTTAGATGTTACTAATGCTACAATTAATTGTGCCGGAGATAATACTGGCGTTATTATAGCAACTGCTCAAGGTGGTTTAGGTAGTTATGTTTATACCTTGCAAGATACAGCAGGAAATAACATTACACCAGTAACTCAAAATAGTCCGGGGGTTTTCACAAATCTTCCAGCAGGAAACTATCAAGTAAGAGTTGATAGCGGCGATTGTTTAACAACGAGTGCTCAAATTCCAATTACAGAACCATCAGCACCTTTAATGGCAAGTTTTGTAACTTCTGATGTGACTTGTGCAGATACTGATAATGGACGATTAGAAATTACAGCTACTGGCGGAACAGGCATTATTAAATATGCTATTTCACCAAGATTAGATCAGTTTTTCGATTCACCAATTTTTGAAAACCTAGAACCAGGGAATTATGAAGTACTTGTTCAAGATCAATTAGGATGTTTTTTAACGTCAACCTTCACTATTAATGATGCTATTCCAGTGGTATTAACCATTGTACCAAATTCAATTATAGCAGAGGCTTGTGTAGGTGATTTTGATGGTGAGTTTGGTATTGATATCTCTGGAGGAAACATGCCTTACAGCGTAAGTTTAGATGATGTAAATGGTGTTTATACTACCGGAACTTTAACACAAACACAGTTTGATTTCACCGGATTAGAAGGTGGTGATCATATTGTTTACGTACGAGATAATTTAGGTTGTGAAACAGAATGGAATATTGCATTTCCAGTATCTGTGCAAATTGATGCAGATGTGGATATTGCGTATTGTACAGATAATACCGATGCCACAAGTAATGTGGTAACCGTAACAATTGATGAAACTTTAGTTAATTCAGCTGATATAGATTATTCTTTAGACGGCGGTGCTTTTCAGCTTGATAACATTTTTGTTGATATGGCGCCAGGTAATCATTTTATAACTATAAGACATACAAATACCTGCGAGGTTATTATCAATTTTGTAGTTGAACAATTCGACTCATTACAGCTTTCAATTAATGATGGTAATGTAAATGAAATTGTAGCAACAGCAACAGGTGGATCTGGAATTTATGACTTTGAAGTTTTATACGAATTTGATTCTAGCAGTGAGCCATACGGAAACACCAATACATTTGCCATCTACAAATCGGGTAATTATACTGTTACAGTTACCGATAGTAATGGATGTATCTCTATAGCTACAAGATTCTTTGAGTTTTTTGATATCTGTATTCCAAATTATTTTGTACCAGAAGATGAAGGTTGGGGACCAAATTGTACAAACGAATACCGCAATATAACCTTTGATATTTTTGATAGATATGGCAGAAAAATCGCCACTTTAGATGTTGATGAAAAATGGGATGGAAGATATAATGGAAGAGAACTGCCATCTGGAGATTACTGGTATGTAGTAAAATTAAATGAAGCGAAAGATGATAGGAAGTTTGTTGGACACTTTACATTATATAGGTAAATAAAATTATGCAAATACGAAAATTAATCATATATGTGTGTATTCTAGCCATTGCGAATAGCTTTGGGCAAGAACTAAATTTGCCTGTTTTTACCCAATATCTTGCAGATAACAACTTTGTAGTGTCACCAACATTTGCTGGTATTGGCGATAATTTAAAAATACGAGCTAATGGTTTAACACAATGGGTTGGTATAAAAGGAGCGCCAGACAACCAATCTATTTACGGAGATTTTAGAATTGCTGATAGAACAGGTGTGGGACTTTCATTCTATAATGATAGAAATGGTAATACCATACAAACAGGTGCTAAATTTTCGTTTGCACATCATTTAACTTTAGATTATTACACGAGGCAATACTTGTCTTTTGGTATTTCATATAATATAAATAACTTTAGAATAGACATCAATAACTTTGATAATGGTAATGGGAACCCTGCAATAAATCCATTAGTTACAGATGATAGAAGAACAACTAACCATAACTTTGATGCTGGGTTTTTATACAGACTCCAAGGTTACTTTTTAAGTTTTAATGTCAATAATCTTTTAGATAAAAATTTTGATGGTAATATTAGAAAATTAGAACCTAATTTACTTTTAAACTACCAAATATATACAGGCTACACGTTTAATGGTCCTAAAAAAAGCGGAATAGAGTTTGAACCATCTATTTTTTATCAAATGTTTACAAGTGATAAACGATCAAGCACAGATTTAAACTTTAAAGTTAGAAAATACGATAGAAACGAAGATTATTTTTGGGCAGGAATATCTTATCGTTTTTTAAACGATCAGTTTTTAAAACCGCTTAATATTGGTCCAATGGTTGGGTTTCAAAAATCAATCTTTTATTTTGGTTATGCTTACCAAATTACTACCAACGAGTTATCCGCCTATAACTCTGGTACGCATGTAGTAACAATAGGGTTAAACTTTTTACAAGGCTTAAGTAATTGCCCATGTACCCAAAGTGCAGTGCATAAGTAATTAGTGTTTTGAAATAGCAAACATTACTTTTCAATAATTTCAACTTCAAATAACTTGTCCCAACGTTTTCCAGTTACAAAAACAGTTTTAGTCTTTGGGTTATAAGCAATACCGTTAAGTACATCCAAACCTTCATGTTTTGTCACTTTTTCTTTTAAAGACGTGAAATCTATAACACCAGTAACGGCGCCATTTTTCGGGTTAATAATTGCAACACCATTTTTCTGGTAACGGTTTGCGTAAATTTTACCGTCAATCCATTCCATTTCATTAATTCCTGTTATTTTTCCTTTATTGGTAAAAACTTGAATATATTCTTCCTCAACCAAAGTTTCAGGATTTAACAACCATATTTTTTCAGTACCATCACTTTTATAAATAGAAGAATCATTGTTACATAAACCCCAACCTTCTTTACTATTTCCGTATTTAAAACTACTTAATTTATCAAACGTATTAACATCGTAAACAAAGCCAGTACCTTTTTGCCATGTTAATTGATATACTTTATTATCCAAAATCGTTAAGCCTTCTCCAAAGTATTCATCAGCTAGGGTTATATTTTTAAGTACTTCACCCGTTTTATAATTTACTTTTCTAAGCTTCGATTCTTTGTATTGGCCAGTACTTTCATATAATGTGTCATTGAAAAATTCAAGCCCTTGGGTGTAAGACGTTATATCGTGCGGATATTCATTTATAATTTTATAGGTGAAAATTTTTGGCGTTTCACTATTTAAAATAGTGATAGCTGTATTTGCAATTTGCTTTTCATTATTAAAATAAACCGTGGCTTCAATAGTTTGCTTACCTAATTTAAAGTTATTTAATGGCGTTGATTCACTAATTTTATTTCCATCTAATGTATAGCTAACAGAATCTATAGTATGACTTTTTTTGTTTTCTAATGAAATTTTTAAGGTTTCATTATTAGAGATATCACCTTTTTCGGTGTTAGTTTTTATAGTAAAATCACTCTTTTTTGTTCCGTTTTTTGAACCACAACCTAAAAGTAATCCACTTAAAAATATGATTGTTAAGTATTTAAATGTATTCATTCTATTCTTAAATTTTAAGCAAGATATTTATTTAAAATCAGTATAAAAAATCATTGTGAAAATTTTAAAAGTTTGTATCTTTGCCACTGGCAAGTCCTACACAACTAGCTCCTGTTGAATCCTCCAGGTCGGGAACGAAGCAAAGGTAAATGGTCGTAGCGGTGTGATGTAGGTAGCTTGCCTTTTTTTGTACAATAAACTTAAATCTTGAAAGCTTTGGCGAATCAAGATTTTTTAGTTTATTGAACATTCCCACGAAGGTGGGAATCTTTTGATTATTATCGTATTTTTAACAAATTAAATAAATAGAATGTCTAAAGTTGTATTAATAACTGGTGGTTCTTCTGGAATTGGAAAATCTATTGGTGAGTTTTTAACTGAAAAAGGTTTTATAGTTTATGGCACCAGTAGGAATTCAGAAAAATATACTGATAGTAAATTCCCGATTCTAACTTTAGATGTCAAAAAAAATGAAACCATTCTAGAAACTATTCATACAATAATTAAGAAAGAAGGCCAATTAGATATTCTTATAAACAATGCAGGAGCAGGAATAACTGGTCCTATTGAAGAAATACCTGAGGCAGAAATTAAAGCTAATTTTGACACTAATTTTTTCGGACCCATAAATGTAATTAAAGCTGTTTTACCTCAAATGCGCAAGCAAAACTCAGGTTTAATTATTAATATAACATCAATTGCTGGTTATATGGGGCTGCCATATCGAGGCATTTATAGTGCAAGCAAAGGTGCGCTAGAGCTTTTAACAGAAGCTTTTAGAATGGAACTTAAAGATTTTAATATTAAAATGACCAATGTAGCTCCAGGAGATTTTGCCACTAATATTGCAGCAGGCAGATATCATGCGCCTTTATTAAATAATTCGCCATATAAAAAGCCTTACGGAGATACTTTAAATTTGATGAATACCCATGTAGATAATGGCAGCGACCCAAACCTTATGGCTAAAGCGGTTTTTAAAATTATACAAACTAAAGACCCAAAAGTAAGATATAAAGTAGGGGAGTTTCTTCAGAAGTTTTCTATTGTTTTAAAACGAATTTTGCCTAGTAAGGTTTATGAAAAGATGTTGATGAATCATTATAAGATATGAAGTAAATTTCAGGGTTATTTTATTATTATTAGCTTCATGCTTACATATTAATCCTGCGAGGTTTTCAAAACCTTGTAGGTCTTTTTTTTAAAGCTCATACCTACAAGGTTAAAATAAAACCTTGCAGGATATTAAAAATAAATACGTTTCATTAAAAATCAGCATTTTGTGTTTTCGACATTAATCGAACTCAGTCCATCAATGGACAAGCCCATATTATTTATGCATATAACTTGTTTCTAGTTATATGATAGGTTACTATTTGAAAGATATTAGAATTAGTGATGGAAAATTTCATAGAGTATTTAAAACAGATACTTTAATAATGACTATTTCAGGAATTGAAGAAAAAGTATTATTCCTTCCTGTAAAGTATAGGAGAATTAGATAGAAGGTTTTATCTATTTATTAACCCCAATAACTGTTCTTCAAATTTTTTAGAGAACATATTTGTATTGCTATTCACAATCTTTTTATCCTTATCAATAATAATAGTTTTAGTCATAGGATGAATCGCAAAAACTTCAATAGACTCTTCTGGGTTTTTAAAATAGTATTCATCACTACAAGAAAATCTATTATTCTTTAAAGACTCTTTAGATTTTTCTAAACCATAATCATCAATATTAATAGCAATAAAGTTTATTTCTGGGTACTTTTCTTTTAGCTCATTAATTTTGTAGTGACTTCTTTTAAAATGCTCATAAAACGTATGCGACCAAAAACTAACTACTGTATTGGATTGAATAACCGACGTAATATCTAGTTCAGAATTATTATAATTAACAATTTTTACATTTGGTAAATACGAACCTTCCTTTAAATTATTTAGAGAATTGGTAAAACCAGTCATCATTTTCTTCCCTTTTTCATTCTTACTTTTACTTAAATAGGAACTTAAAATAGCATCATTATTATCAGAATTTTCACTTCTTGCCAAATAACCAACAGTAAAATAATGTAACAAATCGTCTTTTATATTGTTGTTTACAACTAAGCTATCTATACTATTTAAAATATCTAAGTTGTAGCATAAAGATTTTCTTTTAAACTCATCGTCACAATTACTATGCTCAAAATGTTTTTCTAAAGCTAGATTATTAAAATTGGATTTTAAAAAACTAGTGTATATAAAATTATCTTTTTGAAAATCATCATTGTAATCAACATCTTTTCTGTAAGCGTAAAAATCTTTTGGGAGAGATTCAAAAATATCATGTTTATTGTTGGTATAATGCCATAAAGGATAAACTTCCTTACTAAAGTAGTAGTTGTATTTATTGTTAGTTTCAGCTATTTTATCAAATAATTCAGATGTTTCATACTTTTTCTTGAAGGCATTTAATTTATCTGTTTTCACCTTTTTTAAGGAATCTACTTTATGTTTGTAATCTAACGGACTTAATTGACAATACTCATAAATCTTTTTTTCTATTTTCTCGTTCTCTAAAAAATCATTAATTAAATAGTTGTTCTTTTTAGCACCAATACCTGTATAAACTAGAGATTCGTCAAAATCGAGTGTGTTTAATCTAAATAAAATACTATCATTAGGTTCTAGTAAAACCATTTGAAATTCGCCACCGTGTTTAAAGGTGTAAATGCCGGCTTCTAAGTTTTTAACTTTGTACATAAACCGGTTTCTACCATCAAGTTTAATAGTATCAATAACAGCTTCAGATTTTGAAAGAATTATGAAACTAGTGTTGGGGTTAATAATTTCGCCTCCTAAATAAGCAATAGCTCCATTGGCTTTATTTGTGTCTTTTTTACAACCATAAAGCAGTATTGAAGTTAAAATAATGTATAAATATAATTTCATAAATCCCTCTACAAATTATCTTCCGTTTGTATTTAACAAAAATATAGCTTGTATTTATAAAGTCCTGTTAATGCGTTGTTAAATATTTTATAGTCAAAATATGCTATAAAACAGTCTTAAATACTTAAAAATAGACTAATTAAGTTTTGGCTTACAAATAGAATTTCTACTTTTGCAAAAAATTAAAGTAAACTTATGTTATCAGTATCAAACCTCTCGGTTCAATTTGGAAAACGTGTGCTTTTTGATGAAGTAAATACTACATTTAATAATGGTAATTGCTATGGCATTATTGGCGCGAATGGTTCTGGAAAATCAACATTTTTAAAGATAATCTCTGGAAAACAAGACCCAACCTCAGGGCAAGTGCATTTAGAAACTGGTAAACGCATGTCTGTTTTAGAGCAAAATCATAATTTATATGATGCCCACACCGTTTTAGAAACCATTTTAATAGGAAACAAACCCTTATTTAAAATTAAGACTGAAATTGATGCACTTTATGCAGATTATACAGATGAAAATGCAGATAAAATAGGCGAGCTTCAAGTAAAATTTGAAGAAATGGATGGCTGGAATGCCGATAGTAATGCAGCTGCCATGTTATCAAATTTAGGTATAAAAGAAGAGTTTCATTACACCATGATGGCAGATTTAGATGGAAAACAAAAAGTTCGTGTATTATTAGCACAAGCTTTATTTGGAAATCCAGATGTGCTTATTATGGATGAGCCTACCAATGATTTAGATTATGAAACTATTTCTTGGTTAGAAAATTTCTTGGCAAACTATGATAA
>JBAQZZ010000100.1:0-30892 GCA_049791475.1 Flavobacteriaceae bacterium
TAATTGAAGTTGTTGAAATCAAGGAGATTAAACAGAAAACCGATATCGAGTTTATTGATGTGATTTTAAAAGATTATAATTATTATACTCAAAACATGTAAACAGAGAACCACTTTTTCTATTTCAAAAAAAGTGATTGAACCGCTTACCCTGAGCGCAGTCGAAGGGTCTTTAAAAACTAATTATGTTTTACACTATAGATATTTTAGGAACCATCGCTTTTGCTATTTCTGGCGTATTAGTTGCCATTAACAAAAAAATGGATTTATTTGGAATATTAATCATTGCTTTTGTTACTGCAGTAGGAGGTGGTACATTACGTGATTTAATGATTGGAGCCACACCTGTAAGTTGGATGAAAGACATCACTTATACCTACGTAATTTTTGCATCAGCTGTATTTGCTATTATCTTTAGAACCAAGATTAATTATTTAAGAACCTCTTTGTTTTTATTTGATACCATTGGTATTGGTTTATACACTTTGGTTGGTATTGAAAAAGGAATAAACGCAGAGTTACACCCCATTATTTCTATAGCGCTTGGAACTATGACAGCAAGTTTTGGGGGTGTCATTCGAGATATTTCATGCAATGAAATCCCTGTTATTTTTAGAAAAGAAATATATGCTACTGCTTGTATTTTAGGTGGAATCACTTATTTTTTATTGCGAGAATTACCAATAGAAAGTAACTTGGTTTTTGTAATTGCAGGAGTTGTAGTTATAACAACACGATTGCTGGCGGTAAAATTTAAAATAGCATTACCAACCGCTTATACAGATACTAAAAGTTAATCGATAATCTCAACATTTCTGATGTAAATATTTTTAAGCGGCCAATCGGCTTCATCAGTTTTAACAGCGGCAATTTTGTCAACAACATCCATTCCGCTAGTAACTTTTCCAAAAATGGTATAATCGCCATCTAAAAAATGTGCGCCTCCATGTTGTTGCACAATAAAAAACTCAAAGGGCGAAGCCAATTTATAAGGGTTATCAATTTCTCCACTCGGCATAGAAATAACACCTCTATCGTGTTTAAAACCTTTTTTGGTATCCGTTGGCAATAAATATTTACCAATTTTAGATCGTTTCCTTGCTGTTTTTCTATCGTCACTATTTCCTGCCTGCACTATAAAATTATCTATAACTCTATAAAACTGCGTGCCATTAAAATATTTTTGTTTAGTAAGGAAAATAAAGTTAGACCGATGGTATTTGGTTTCATCAAAAAGTTGAATGTCAATTGCTCCAAAATCGGTAGTGATGCGCACTTTGTTTTCTTTATGTTTTTTATCGTAGTCTTGAAAAAAATACATAGCACTCTTAGAGTCCAATTTTTCAAATACTACTTTTTTAGTTTTTACAGAATCTTTTTTAAAAGCGTTCTTTTCAGATTTTGTAACCGTATTTTCTATCTTTTTTTTATTCTTAGATTGTTTATCTTCACAATTCATAAATAAATAGCAAACACATAAAAGTAAAACAACACGCATAAAAATGAATTTTGATGAATTTTTAGAATCGTTATCAAAAATAAAAAATATACCGTTACCAGCCGAAGTATCTCAGTTTAAAATGGCGCCTCCATTTCGGAAAGAACTTTTGGAGCATAACAAAGGCCTTATTAAAAACGCAAAACAAGCCGGTGTTTTGGCTTTGTTTTATGCAGATTTGAATAATATGCCAACTTTGGTTTTAATATTACGAAAAACATACAAAGGTGTGCATTCGGCACAAGTTGCTTTTCCTGGTGGAAAACTGGAAGATGGTGATAATTCACTAAAAGATGCGGCAATTAGAGAAACATTTGAAGAAGTTGGTGTGCCTATTAATTCTATTGAAATAGTAAAAACATTATCTCAACTATACATACCACCAAGTAATTTTTATGTGCAACCTTATTTAGGAATTACTAAAAACTCACCCATTTTTATAAAACAAGAAGATGAAGTGGAGGCTATTATTGAAGTGCCTTTATCGCATTTTTTAGATGAAAATATAGTTACTAAAAAAATAGTAAAAACTTCTTATAGTGTTGAGGTTGAAGTGCCTGCGTTTAAACTGAATGGTCATATAGTTTGGGGCGCCACAGCAATGATGCTAAGCGAAATTAAAGACTTGTTAAAACAACTCTACTAGTTTGCTAGATTTATTACATTTGTAATCTAACCAATTTTGACGCGTGATTTATGGGATTGTTTAAAAAAAATCCATTCGGACATATACTTTTTGTAAAAAAATGGCTCATTCGTATTTTGGGTGCGCTTACTCACAGGCGGTTTCGTGGTTTTAATGAACTACAAATAGAAGGTTCTGAGATTATTAAAACCTTACCAGATACCAACGTGCTTTTCATCTCAAATCATCAAACGTATTTTGCCGATGTTGTGGCTATGTTTCATGTGTTTAACGCCAGTTTAAGTGGGCGAGATGATTCAATAAAAAATGTTGGTTACCTCTGGAATCCGAAACTAAATATTTATTACGTAGCCGCTAAAGAAACCATGAAAGCTGGATTATTACCAAAAATATTGGCTTATGTTGGGTCTATTAGTATTGAACGGACTTGGCGAGCGGAAGGTCAGGATGTAAACCGACAAGTAAAAATGAGTGATATTTCTAATATAGGAAAAGCTTTAGATGACGGTTGGGTAATTACATTTCCGCAGGGTACAACCACGCCTTTTAAACCTATTAGAAAAGGGACTGCTCATATTATTAAACGTTATAAACCTATTGTAATACCTATTGTTATAGACGGTTTTAGACGTTCTTTTGATAAAAAAGGGTTGCGCATAAAAAAGAAAAATATTCTTCAATCTTTTGAAATAAAAGCGCCTTTAGAAATAGATTACGACAATGAAACTACAGAAGACATTGTTAATAAAATTGAATTCGCTATAGAGCAACATCCTTCATTTTTAAAAGTAATTCCTCAAAAAGAATTGGAAGACTTAGAAGAACTCAATAAATTAAGGAAGTGGTAGTTTTAGTTAATAACTCCTAACAACTCCACTTCAAAATTGTATTCTAAATTTCTATTTTGCAGGTCGTATTAAACGCAAAATAAATGAAAGTCTGTATTGCCGAAAAACCAAGTGTTGCCCGCGAAATTGCTTCTGTTTTAGGAGCAAACATAAAGCGTGATGGTTATTATGAAGGTAATGGTTATGCGGTAACTTACACTTTTGGTCATTTATGCACACTTAAAGAACCCAACGATTATAAACCTTATTGGAAAAGTTGGGATTTAAATAACTTACCCATGTTGCCTGAAAAGTTTGAAACTAAAGTAGTTTCAAACTCAGGAATTCAAAAGCAATTTAAAATTGTAAAAAGTTTGTTTGATAAGGCAGAAGTGGTTATAAACTGTGGTGATGCTGGTCAGGAAGGAGAACTCATTCAGCGTTGGGTAATGAATGAAGCCAATTATAAAGGCGAGGTAAAACGGTTGTGGATTTCATCTTTAACCACCGAAGCCATTAAAGAAGGATTTCAAAAATTAAAACCGTCAAAAGATTATGATAATTTATATTATGCGGGATTTTCAAGAGCCATCGGCGATTGGTTATTGGGCATGAATGCTACCAGATTATACACTGTAAAACATGGTGGTTATAAACAAGTCTTATCAGTAGGTCGTGTTCAAACACCAACTTTGGCAATGGTAGTAAACCGTTTCAAAGAGGTTGAAAATTTTAAACCACAACCTTACTGGGAGCTGCAAACCTTATATCGAGACACGCTTTTTAGTTATGAAGATGGCCGTTTTCTGAAAAAAGAGGATGGCGAAGCTTTAGCAAAAATAGTTAAAGAAAGCGATTTTGAAATTGAATCCATAACCAAAAAGAAAGGAAAAGAATACGCTCCAAAACTCTTCGATTTAACAGGTTTGCAAGTATATTGTAATACGAAGTTTGGGTTTACAGCCGATGAAACGCTGAAAATAGTTCAGAAATTATATGAACAAAAAGTAGTGACTTATCCAAGGGTTGATACCACTTTTTTACCAAACGATGTATATCCTAAAGTAGCGGGAATTTTAAAAAAACTAACAAATTACTCCAGTTTAACACAACCGCTTTTAGGAAAAAAAATAAAAAAATCGACCAAAGTTTTTAACGACAAAAAAGTAACCGATCATCACGCCATTATTCCAACAGGGATTCAAATTAATTTGCAATACAACCAACAGCAAGTTTACGATATTATTGTAAAACGATTTATAGCAGTATTTTATGAGGATTGTACTGTAGCAAATACGACAGTTTTAGGGAGTGCTGCAAAAGTGGTTTTTAGAACCACGGGAAAAGAAATTTTAGAAAAAGGATGGCGCATAGTTTTCGAAAACCCGAATGCTAAAGAAAAGGAGTTGGGTATTTTACCTACATTTAAAAAGGGTGAAAAAGGATCTCATGAGCCCTCATTTTTAGAAAAGGAAACCAAACCACCTAATCAGTTTACGGAGGCAACATTATTACGTGCTATGGAAACTGCAGGCAAACAAATTGATGACGAAGAATTACGTGATTTAATGAAAGAAAATGGTATTGGGCGACCTTCAACACGTGCCAATATTATTGAAACCCTTTTCAAAAGAAAATATATTAAACGTAATAAAAAGCAAGTATTACCAACCATTACAGGAATTCAATTGATTGATACGATTCAAAATGATTTATTAAAATCGGCAGAACTTACAGGGTCTTGGGAAAAGCAGTTAAAAGATATAGAGAAAGGAGAATTTAGTGCGGGTGCTTTTATTAAAAATATGAAACGTATGGTTGAGGCTTTGGTTTACGAAGTGCGAAGTGAAACTAAGCGCGCCAATATTTCACAAGCCAATGTAATTAAAAATAGAGCCGCTAAAGCTAGTATTAAAAAGGAAGCAGGCATAAAAGCAGAGACTTGTCCGAAATGTAAAAAAGGACAGCTTTTAATAGGGAAATCCGCTTATGGCTGCAGCGCATATAAATCAGGTTGCGACTTTGTATTGCCTTTTAGTTTTGGTGATAAAAAGATATCAGAAAAGCAGTTTATTAGATTACTAAAAAAAGGTTCTACCGTAAATTTAAAAGGTTTTAAAACTGATTCTGGAATTGCTGAAGGTTTACTGCGTTTTGATGCTGATTTTAAATTGAAGCTAGAAACTAAAAATAGACCTGTCGGGTTTTTGAAACCTGACAGGTCTGAAAACGAGCTTATTTGTCCAAAATGTAAAAAAGGAATAGTAATAAAAGGAAAGGCAGCTTACGGATGTAGTAACTATAAAACAGGCTGCGATTTTAAAATGAGTTTTGAAGTTATTCGAACAAAAATAAATGGTAAAAAACCAACCAAGGAATTGGTTTATAGTATTTTAAATGGAAACATTTAATGCTTCACACAAACATTTTCTAATTTACAAACCTTACGGTTATTTAAGTCAGTTTTATAGTAATTCAAAACAACAAAAATCTAAAAAATTCCTAGGTAGACTTTATGATTTTCCAGATGGCATAATGGCTATTGGTCGATTAGATGAAAAATCTGAAGGGTTACTATTACTCACCACAGATGGCGCAATGAGTAATTTTGTAAATAGTAAAAAAGTAGAAAAAGAATACTATGCTCAAGTTGATGGCGATATTTCTACGGAAGCTATAGATACTTTAAAATCTGGTGTCGAAATTGGTTTTGATGGAAAAAAGTACCAAACAAAACCGTGCAAGGCTTTTAAATTAGAGAAAACTCCCGATTTACCAAAACATACTCAAAAAATCCGAGATGATAGACATGGGCCAACATCATGGGTGTCAATCACTTTAAACGAGGGCAAATTTAAACAGGTTAGAAAAATGACTTCTGCAGTTGGATTTCCAACATTACGATTAGTTCGTGTTAGGGTAGGAGCTATTCAATTAAATACTATGAAAGCTGGTGATGTTATTGAGGTAAATAGTTTCTTTTAAAAACTTTACGTCATTGCGAGGCGTTTTTAGGACGTGGCAATCTGTTTAATATAAACTTTAAAACTTCAATTTAAAAGATTACCACAGTCGTTCCTCCTTCGTAATAACTATTAAACATCCAACCTTTTAAGCTCTTTGTAATTTCTGTTTAAACGCTTTAATAAAATACCGTAAACTAACCAGTAAAACAGCAGTAAAACTCCAATAGCAACTGCTAATAGTATTATTGTAGCGATAATAATTACTGCATAAAATTTAAAAGCTTCGCCATTTGCTGCGGCTTGATTAACTTGGTCTATGACTTGCTGGTCTCTATAAAACTCTAAGAATAAAACAACTATGGTTGATATAACTAAATAAATTAAATTGAAAGCAACATATTGTTTTACAGTTTTTCTAGTTTTAAGAATGTTCTCCATTAAAACTTTGGCATTGTCTGTTGCAGAAATTGTTTTGTAATTCTTAAAAAATAAATAAAAGAAATAGGCTAAAATAATATAACCAATTACCATTAATGAAATAAATACAACATCAGCGTCATACTGGTCAAAGCGTTTAATACTTTCGGTATCTTTTAAGAAAAAAGATATAAAAGTCCAGAAGGCAAACTCTAGTATGCTTATAATAAATATCCATTTTACAATGGAAGACGATTTTTTTAAAATCATCTTGTAAATTTCATTATAAGATAATTTAGGAAACGTATTGTCGCCTTTTTTCCAATCCTTTTTTAATATATCTAATTCATCCATAATGTTACGGATTTAAAATGGTTCTAAGTTTTGTTTTAATCCTATTCATTTTTACACGTGCATTCACTTCACTTATTCCCAAAGTTTCACTAATTTCTCTATAATCTTTATCTTCTAAATACAAGAAAACAAGAGCCTTTTCAATATCGTTTAGTTGGTGTACAGCTTGGTATAAAACTTTTAATTGTTGCTCTTCGGTGTCATCATAATATTCTGCTTTTATTTTAAATTCAACACCTTGAAAATCTTGAGTCGAAATACGACGTTTCGATTTTCTATAAAGTGTAATGGCGGTATTTAAACCTACACGATACATCCAGGTACTAAACTTTGAATCACCTCTAAATTTTGGATATGCTTTCCAAAGTTGAATGGTGATTTCCTGAAATAAATCGTTATGGGCATCATAATTATTGGTGTACAAACGGCAAACTTTGTGCACTATATTTTGATGCTTTTCTAGCAATTCTACAAAACTATGTTCTAGTTCTTTATTCAATATGATGGTTTAGTTACTTTGTAAGTAGCTTAATTATTTAAAACGTTACAAGGTTGTTAAAATTTAATTTAAAATAGAAAAGCTGATTACTATTTTCTCTGATTAATTTATAATAAACTTTATTATTTTGAATTTAATATAAGCATAAATTTTTTATTTAAGTAATCTATGTTAAATACTGATTAACATATATTTAAGTAGTAACTATAAGTAAAATCTATAACACTTTTTTTTGGTTTAAAACGAAATATTTTATTATTTCATTTATCTAATACAATGAAATTTTTTTTTATTGAAATTATGATAAATAATTAATTTTTTTTCAATTTAACACGTGTTTTTTTTGACTTCAATTTTGCAATAACATAGTCTAATATTCAACATATAGTTTGTTGTTTTTTCAATTCATCAGTCATATCTTACAGTTCGGTTATTTAAAATTTTTACTACTGCTATTATTTTTCAAATTTGCTTCATCAATTAAAAAGCTAACAGTAAAATATAACCAATCATGAATAAACTAATCATCATTATTATCACTTTTATTTTTGTTCAATTAAACGCACAAACAACCATTAATGGGAAAATTTTTAATTCTAAAAACACACCTGTTGCAGGAGCTAATATTTATTTAGAAGGTACTTATGATGGAACTACATCTGATGAAAATGGAATCTTTTCTTTTTCAACTTCAGAGGTTGGAAGTGTTACTTTAGTGGTTTCTTATTTGTCTTATGAAACGTTCACAATGATAGGCGATGTATCTTACATGAAAGATCTCGCTATAAAACTTAGAGATGATGTGAATGCTTTAGATGCTGTGGTGCTTTCCGCCGGAACTTTTAGTGCTGGTGATAATAGTAAAGTAAATGTTTTAAACCCTTTAGATGTGGTTACAACAGCAAGTGCTTTAGGCGATTTTGTTGGTGCATTACAGACATTGCCAGGAACTACAACTGTTGCAGAAGATGGACGTTTATTTGTGCGTGGTGGTGATGCCGATGAAACTCAAATTTTTATAGACGGTATTCGTGTGTTTACACCGTATTCACCAACTACTAATAATGCACCAACTCGTGGTCGTTATTCACCGTTTTTATTTGATGGTATAACGTTTTCAACAGGAG
The DNA here is from genome assembly GCA_049791475.1 of Flavobacteriaceae bacterium. Classification (GTDB taxonomy): domain Bacteria; phylum Bacteroidota; class Bacteroidia; order Flavobacteriales; family Flavobacteriaceae; genus CAXBID01. The sequence continues at coordinate 8,334 of JBAQZZ010000100.1, forward strand.
GTTATTCTGCCGAGTTTGGGCAGGCCCTATCTAGTGTATTGTTGCTAAATACTATCGATGAACCCGATCAAGAAAAAACTGAAATTGGTATTTTGAGTGTAGGAGCTACATTAGGGAATACTCAAAAATGGGAGAAAAGCTCAATTAGTGTAAATGCATCTTACGTAAATTTAGCTCCTTACAATGCTATTTTTACTAATAGAAATGAGTGGGTAAAACCTTTTCAAACGGCTTCGGGTGAAGCTGTTTATAGAAGAAAAACAGATTCAGGTTTATTTAAGCTTTATGGGGCTTTTGATACTTCAAATTTTGAATTAATACAAGAAGATATAAATAACTCCGAAGGGTTTTATATCAAACTTAACAATAAAAATCTTTACTTTAATGGTTCGTATGAAGGCGTTTTAAACGATAATTGGTCTATGCAGGGAGGTTTTAGTTATACACATGCAAAGAATAAAATAAGTTTAATTACAAGTGATATTAAAGACACTGAAAACTCAATTCATACAAAACTTAAATTTAAAAATCGAATTAGTAACCGTTTTAAACTCTATTTTGGAGCCGAATATTTTGCGACAGATTTTGAAGAAAAGTATAATGGCGAAAGTATTGATGATGAAACATATGGTTACAAAAACAATATAGCAGTTGCATTTGCTGAAGCAGATATTTTTATATCAAAAAACTTAGCTTTTAAAGCAGGTTTGCGTGGCGAATACAGCGAATTATTTAAAGATTTTACTTTAGCTCCTCGACTTTCTTTAGCTTACAAAACATCAGGTAAAAGTCAAATATCTTTGGCTTATGGTAATTTTTATCAAAACCCGTCTAGTAATATTTTAAAGTTTAATCAAGATTTAAAAGCACAAAATGCGTCACATTACATATTTAATTATCAATTTAATTTAGATAGAAAAATTTTTAGAGCTGAAGCCTATTATAAGGGTTATGGTAACTTAGTAAAGTATGATACAGAATTCAATGATTTTGATAGTAATTACAATAATAATGGCTCTGGTTTTGCAAGAGGAATAGATTTTTTTTGGAGGGATAGTAAAAGTTTTAAGAATCTTGATTATTGGGTGAGTTATTCATTTTTAGATACAGAGCGAGATCATAAAAATTATCCTAATAAAGCCCAGCCTAATTTTGCAAATACACATAATTTTTCTGTAGTAAGTAAGTATTGGATTGATGACTGGAAAAGTCAAGTTGGAGTTAGCTACGCATTTGCATCGGGAAGAACCTATACAAACCCCAACGAACCAGGATTTTTAAATGAAAAAATAAAAGCTTTTAATAGTTTGAGTGTAAACTGGGTGTATTTAATAAGTCCGCAAAAAATATTATACGCTTCGGTAAATAATGTATTAAACTTTAAAAATATAAATGGCTACCAATATGCTAATACTCCAGATATTAATGGAAATTTTAACCGTCGAGCTTTACAACCAGCAACTGATCAGTTTTTCGTTTTGGCCTTCTTTTGGACTATTAGCGAAGATAAAACTAGTAACCAGTTAGATAACCTATAAGTTAGATAACCTATAGATGTTTATTATCTAGTTAAAGGTTAAAACCCTACAATTTCATTGCAGTTACTTTAGTTTCTATAAACCTTTAAGAGCATGCTGTCATTTCGACAGAGCGAGGAACGAGTGACGGGAAATCTTATAATAATGAGAGATTCCTCTTTGTACCTCATTCGGAATGACAAGCCATTATCTAAAAAGAATTTCATTCTTTTGTCAAAACCATGGAGTTTAAATCCATAGTGGTTTATTTATAAATTTATATTTCTGAACCTCTTTTTAAGCTTTTATTAAGAAGCCCCATAGCTACGTACAAAACAGGTGAAATTAATATTTCTTGAATGGTATGTGCAAACTCTTTTAAATTTCTGCTAATTTCTAGAATAAAATAATCGAATAAACCCATAGATGTTATTATAATTAATCCAGAAACATGAATAAGATGCCAAAGTGATGACATCCAAGAGTCTTTTAATTTTCCTAGGTGAAAGGTGCCTACAAAATATACCGCAATTGTAGTTCCAAATCTAATAAAATGAAAAGCCAGATTTGAATATAATCTCCAACTTCCTTCATCGTTCATAAAATAAAGGTAGTACCAAGAATAAATAATAACGATAAATATGAGCCCAGATATGAACTTAATGCTATCCGATTTGTAAAGCTTCATTCTTTAAAGAAATTTTTCGTGAATATACCATCCACATTAAAAATGTTGCTGCATAAACGACTGCTTTGAATAGGTAATGATGTGCGAAATCAAAGTAAGCATGGAAATATTCTCTAAGATATATAAGACCACTGCATCTAAGAATATTTATTATATCAATAAATAAAACACCCAAAAGGATATAAATAACTTTACGCCAATACTTAGAAGGCATACAAACTATAAAACCAATATATAAGACCATTAGTTCTAAGCCATTACAAGCATCGGCAATAAATAAAACAAGGTTATCGTTGTGATAAATTTCTGAAGCTTCAATTAGTAATGAATCATCTTCTGTAAAAACTCTTTGAGTTGTAAACCCTGACAAAAGCATTGAATTGTTTAAAAAAACAGTAGAAGCCTCTGCTACATGTGTAGTAAGTGGATAGTCTAGAAATTTAGAGTCGTATAAAAAGAAACTATAAATAATCTTCCACACTATAAAAAACAATAAGGCTTTTCCTAGAAAAAGCCTTATTGGTAATGGTATATCGTTTTTGAGTGAATTAAGCGATATCATTTTTCTTTGAACGTAACTTTTTAATTCCAAAAGCAGCAGCACCTAATACTAAGATACCAAGACCACCATCTAAAGGTATTTTATCTCCTCCACCTTTCTTTTTCTTTTTCCTTTTCTTTTTTGGTGGTTTAGGTTTTTTGTTTTTTGCTGTAAGCATTGTTGTACTCGAAGTACTAGTTGCAGTAGTAGCACTAATGTTACTTGAGAAAGTAAATGCCAATACAACTAAAAGTACTTTGGTTAATCTCATGATTTTTTTGATGTTGATTTCCATCTTTGTTAATTTGTTTGTTATTAATAGCTAAAGTAAAAATAACATCAAAATTTTATTTGGATGGTTATTACATGCTTTTTTCGATGTAATTTGTTTTTTAGCTTTAAACTGCATTAAATTTAATTTGTTATCGATATTTATTGCAAATAATCGATTTTTTTATTTTTTGTAAATTGAACTCGTTTAAACTTTTTGTTTTTAACCGAAAATGCGTTGAAAATTGTTCAGATGAGGCACTTTTTGCAAGGCATAGCAGAGCAACGCATGAGAAAAGTAGCGAAATATGGGTAAATTTCAGACATTTTTTAGGAAATAGAAAAAGTTTAAACGAGTTCATTAAATATTTCTTATCAAAAAGCTAATTTTAGTTATTCTCAATATCACTGATATGGTGCTCCAAAGCTTTTACTGAAATTTGAATTTCAACAATTAAAAACCCCAACGAAATAATTAATAAAACAAGCGCTAAGCCAAATACCCAAACCGCAATGGTATATTGTTCTACATAAATTAAAAACATGGTTAACACACAAAGTAATAAACTACTAATACCAGAAATTTGCATGGAGCGAGTAAGGTATAATCGCTGTTTTATGTTTTTTATTTGTTTGATATAGCGTTCATCTTTCTGTTGAAGATATTTGTCATGTAAATCTCTAATAACAGCAGCATAAGCCAGAAAACGATTCGTGTAAGCTAGCATAATTAACGAAATTGCAGAAAATAAAAGTGCAGGTGTAGTTAGTGTTAGTTGCTCCATTTTATAAGTTTACTTCAAATTTATACAACTTTAAACTAATACGATTAATATTTTTCTATTTTAGTTGCATGCAAGAAGATTTTCTCCATTATTTATGGAAATACAAAAAGTTTGAAATTACAAATTTACAAACAGTAAATGGTGAAGTTATTTCAATAGTTTCTGTAGGGCAGCACAACTTAAATTCGGGACCAGATTTTTTTAATGCTAAACTTAAAATAGGCGAGCAACTTTGGGCTGGAAATGTTGAAATTCATGTAAAATCATCTGATTGGTTTTTACATAATCACGAGCAAGATAAAGCGTATGATAATGTAGTTTTGCATGTGGTTTGGGAACACGATACCGATGTGTTTAGACATAATAACGCCGTTATTCCAACACTAAAAATTAAAGAGTATTTACCTATCGAACTTTTAAACAATTATGAAAAGTTATTTTCTAAACGAAACAAATGGATAAACTGTGAAAATGATTTTGCATCAATAGATAATTTTCTTTTAAACAACTGGTTAGAACGCTTATATTTTGAACGTTTAGAGCGTAAAGCAAACGACTTAGAAAACCTTTTACAGGAATCTAAAAATGATTGGGAAGCGGTGTTGTTTAAAATGTTGGCTAAAAACTTTGGGCTAAAAGTAAACGGAGAATCCTTTTTAAGTTTAGCACAATCTATAGATTTTTCAATCATAAGGAAAACACAATCTAATCAAAACTCTTTTGAGGCCTTATTATTTGGGCAGGCAGGCTTTTTAGAAGACGATATTCAAGATGCCTATTATCAAAATCTGGTTAAAGACTATCAGTTTTTAAAACAAAAGTTTAATTTAATAAATACGCAAGTTTTACCATTACAATTTTTTAGGTTGCGTCCGCCAAATTTTCCAACCATCAGGCTATCTCAACTAGCAGCTTTATACAATCAACATCAAAATTTGTTTTCAAAAATTATAGAAATAAATACTTTAGAGGGTTTTTATGAATTGTTTAAAGTGCCAGCTTCACAATTTTGGGAAACACATTACACGTTTAAAAAAGAATCCAAATTCTCGAATAAAATACTGTCCAAGTCATTTATAGATTTGTTAATAATTAACACCATTTTGCCTATAAAGTTTTGTTATGCCAAACAAAAAGGGGAAGAAATAGATGCAGTAATTATAGATATTTCATCTCAAATTAAATCAGAAAAAAATAGTATTATTGAAGCGTTTAATGCATTGAAATCAGTATCTAAATCTGCGTTACAGTCGCAATCTTTAATTCAACTTAAAACAGAATATTGCGATAAAAATAAATGCTTAAAATGTGCAGTTGGTAATGCACTTTTAAACAAATAAACCTTTAAGCTTTTAAACTAAAAAAGTAAGTATTAAATTGCAGCATGAATAGCATTTATAAACCTTTACTATTTTTTCAAAAACATGGGTATTATGTATGCCAGCGAATCGCAGATCGTTTTGGTATTAGGGCAAAAGTGGTGCGTACATCATTCATGTACTTAACATTTGTAACTGTTGGCTTTGGTTTTGCATTGTATTTGTTTCTAGCGTTTTGGATGCGAATTAAAGATTTGCTATATACAAAGCGTTCATCAGTATTCGATTTATAATCAATGAATCCAATAATACGTTTTTTTAGAACAAAAATTTACACAGCCGTATTTCTACTGGTTGTTATTTTGTTAGTTGGTGTTTTTGGTTACGTTATGATTTCTGGATATTCAGTAATTGATGCACTATACATGACCGTTATAACCATGACTACGGTTGGTTTTGGTGAGGTAATTCCGTTAGATAATCAATCAAAAATTTTCACCATATTTTTAATTTTAGCCAGTGTAATCATAGTAGGTTATGCACTTTCTATAATTACAGAATATATATTGAGTAAAGATCATATTGAAGAATTAAAACATAAAAAGATGCAAAAAAAAATAGATAGTTTTAAAAATCATATTGTTGTTTGCGGTTATGGAAGAAATGGAAAGCAAACCGTAAGAAAATTATTGGCTTATGATAAATCTTTTGTAGTAGTAGAAAAAGATAAGGAAATGGAAGAGCGTTTGCAAATAGATAACGTGCCTTACGTTATAGGAAATGCAAACGAGGATGCAATACTTTTACAAGCGGGTGTAGATCGTGCTTCTAATTTTATATCGGCTTTACCTAGTGATGCAGATAACTTATTTGTAGTGCTTTCTGCTCGACAAATTAATAAAAACATCAATATTATTAGCCGTGCTTCACATGAGTCATCTTATGATAAATTAAAATTTGCTGGTGCAAACAATGTCATCCTACCAGATAAAATTGGTGGCGATCACATGGCATCATTAGTCGTAGTTCCGGGTTTAATGGAATTTATTGACAATTTATCAATAGTAGGAAAGTCTAATATCAATATTGAAGAGGTTGCTGTTGAAAAATTAAATATGACCAAACAAGTAAAAACGATAAAAGATTTGGATTTACGCAGAAAAACGGGATGTACAGTTATTGGTTATAAGGATGAAAACGGAGAATATATTGTAAACCCAGAAGCAGAATTAGAACTGGCTCCAAAATCTAAAATTATAGTCTTAGGAAGACCCGAGCAAATAGAGGTCTTAAATTCTGAGTACGATATAGATTAGGATATTTTCCATTTTAACGCATAATGTTTTAAAAAATCAATATTTTTTAGCATCTTGCTGTCTTTTTAAAACAGATTTTTAATAAAAACTAACAAATTTTAATTCTTATGAAGAAATATCTTCTTTCAATATTCACTTTAATTTTACCAATATTAACTTTTGCACAAGAAGCAACTGAATTAGGAATCGATGAAAAAATAGATAAAGTTTTTGGAGATGCAACAGGTTGGTTTGTAAATGCTATTTTTTATAAAATCCCTTTTGGTGATCAAGTTGAGATTTATTGGGTTTTGTTTCCTTTAATTATTGGAGCAACTTATTTTACATTTTATTTTAATTTTATAAATTTTAGAGGTTTTTGGAAGTCTATTAATATAGTTAGAGGTAAATACGATATTTTAGATGAAAGAGAAAATCATAAAGTTGAAATATCGAAATCTGAATTTACAGATGAAGATGACAACCCTGATACTATTAGAATAGAGGGACACGAAGGCGAAGTATCACACTTCCAAGCTTTAACCGCTGCGTTGTCTGCAACAGTTGGCTTAGGTAATATTGCGGGAGTTGCTATTGCTGTATCTATTGGTGGTGCAGGAGCAACATTCTGGATGATTATTGCCGGTCTTTTGGGTATGGCATCAAAGTTTGTAGAATGTACTTTAGGTGTTAAATATCGTGATATTGAAGCAGACGGAACTGTTTTTGGAGGGCCTATGTATTATTTAACTAAAGGATTAAAATCTAAAGGTTTAGAGAAATTAGGAAAAATTTTAGCTGTTCTATTTGCGATTTTTGTTATTGGAGGCTCTTTTGGTGGAGGCAATATGTTTCAAGTTAATCAAGCATTTCAATTAGTAGAAAATATTACTGGAGGCTCTGAATCATTTTTACATGGTAAAGGTTGGTTGTTTGGACTTGTTATGGCTGTACTTGTTGGTATTGTTATAATAGGAGGAATTAAAAAAATAGCTAAAGTTACAGATAAAATAGTACCTTTTATGGTAGTTATTTATGTTGCAGCTTCATTATTTGTAATATTTGCTAATTATTCGATGATTGGTGATGCATTCCTTCAAATTTTTAATGGAGCATTTAGCCCTGAAGGAGTTGCCGGTGGAGCAGTAGGTGTTTTAGTTCAAGGATTTAGACGTGCCGCTTTTTCAAATGAAGCTGGTGTTGGTTCTGCTTCTATTGCCCATTCCGCTGTAAAAACAAAATATGCAGCTAGTGAAGGTATGGTAGCTTTATTAGAACCATTTATTGATACTGTTGTAGTTTGTACTATGACTGCTTTGGTATTAATAATTACTGGAAACGTAACTGCTGAAAATGCATCTTTAAATGATGCCCAAGCAATATTATTAACTTCTGGCGCTTTTGAATCGGCAATTTCTTGGTTTCCTTATGTATTAACAATAGCAGTAGTTTTATTTGCATTTAGCACCATGATTTCTTGGTCATACTATGGTTTTCAAGGATGGGCATATTTATTTGGAAGAACTAAAAAGATGGAATATACATATAAATTATTGTTCTGTATTTTTGTTGTAATTGGTGCAGCTGCAAGTTTAGGTTCAGTTATAGGATTTTCAGATGCCATGATATTTGCTATGATGGTTCCAAATATGATAGGTTTAGTAATACTAGCACCAAAAGTAAAAAAGGAACTTAACAAATATTTAAAAGCAATTAAAGCGCTTAAAGTATAAAAAAGTAATGCAAAATTTTAAATCCCACTTCACGTTTTCTAAACAACAACGTAGTGGGATTTTTTTATTGGTACTCATCATTATCATTTTACAATGCGTTTACTTTTTTTTAAATTTTTCTTCTGAAGAGGTTCAAGTTGATAATAAAGAATTAGTAAAGTTCCAACAAGAAATTGATTCACTTAAACTGGTAAAACTTCAAGAAAGTAAACCTAAAGTATTTCCTTTCAACCCAAATTATATTACCGATTTTAAGGGTGCTTCATTAGGAATGGGCAATGAAGAGATTGATAGATTACTCAATTTCAGAAAACAAAATAATTGGATTAATTCTGCAGAACAATTTCAAGAGGTTACTCAAGTTTCAGATTCACTTTTAAACACGATTTCACCTTTTTTCAAATTTCCGGAATGGCTTACGAATCCGAAACCATCAAACAATAACTCAAATTATAATACTAAACCAAAAACGTTAGCTCAAAAGCAAGATTTAAATACCGCTACAGCAAAACAACTTCAAAAAGTAAATGGTGTTGGCGAAGTATTATCAGAACGTATTATTAAATTCCGAAATACCTTTAAAGGCGGTTTTATAGCCAATGTTCAACTTCAAGATATTTATGGTTTAACGCCAGAAGTTATTGATAGAATTACTAATGATTTCACTGTAAAAACACCAAGACAAATTAAAAAAATAAACTTAAATGAAGCATCAATTGATGATTTAGTAATGATACAACATATAGATTATGATATTGCGCATAATATAATAGAACAACGGCAACTACGAGAAGGTTATAAATCTATAGATGAATTAAAAAAAGTTAAAGACTTTCCTGTAAATAAAATAGAAATTATTGAATTATATTTGCATCTTGAAAAAGAAAATTAATGAATAGTATGTACTTCACAGAAGAACACAATCTTTTTAGAGCAAGTTTACAAGATTTTTTACAAAAAGAAGTTGTTCCAAATATAGAAACTTGGGAAAAATCAGGAGTAATAGATAAATCTGTTTGGACGAAATTTGGAGATATGGGATTCTTCGGAATCAATTATCCAGAAGCTTATGGCGGTATGAATTTAGATTTATTCTACACCATCATTCTACTTGAAGAACTTCAAAAAATAAACTCAGGAGGTTTTGCAGCCGCAGTTTGGGCACATGTATATTTAGCCATGACGCATTTAAATGCAGAGGGAGATGAAGCTATTAAACAAAAATATTTAACGCCAAGTATTACAGGTGAAAAAATAGGCTGTTTGTGTATTACAGAACCTTTTGGCGGAAGTGATGTCGCTGGTATGCGAACTACAGCTGTTAAAAATGGCGACCACTATATTGTTAATGGGTCAAAAACATTTATAACTAATGGTGTTTACAGCGATTATCTAATAATTGCAGCCAAAACAAATCCAGAATTAGGAAACAAAGGTATCAGTATACTAGTATTAGACAGAAGTATGGAAGGTATTACCGCTACCAAATTAGATAAATTAGGTTGGCGTGCATCAGATACTGGAGAAATAGCTTTTGATAATGTTAAGGTTCCTGTTTCTAATCTTATGGGAGAAGAAGGTAAAGGCTTTTCATATATTATGCAGCATTTTTCTTTAGAGCGTTTAATCATGGGTGTAAATGCACATGCTCGAGCTGAATTTGCTTTAGAATATGCATTAAAATATATGAGTGAGCGTGAAGCTTTTGGAAAATCAATTGATAAATTTCAAGCCTTAAGGCATACTATTGCCGACTTATATACCGATATGGAAATCTGTAAAGAATTTAATTACTCGGTAACTTACAAATTAAACAAAGGTGACTATGTTGTAAAAGAAGCGACGATGTCTAAACTAAAATCAACAAAAATGGCAGATGCCGTTATTTACCAATGTCTTCAGTTTTTGGGTGGTTATGGTTATATGGAAGAATATCCAATGGCAAGATTGTTTCGAGACAGTAGGTTAGGGCCAATTGGTGGTGGAACTTCAGAGATACTTAGGGAGATACTCGCCAAAATTATCATTGATAAAAAAGAATATAAGCCAACAACTTAAAATAAATTTAATTTATGAATTTGTAATTCAGAATTATTTTTATATTTGTACCCTGAAAATTCTAAAAGAGAGGAGGTTAAGACACTATGTTAGTAATACCGATTAAAGAAGGAGAAAATATAGATAGAGCTTTAAAGCGTTATAAAAGAAAGTTTGATAAAACTGGAAGAAAACGCGCGTTACAGTCTCGCAAGCAGTTTAACAAACCTTCTGTTGAACGTAGAGCACAAGTACAAAAAGCGCAATACATTCAAGGATTGAGAGATGCAGAAAATGTTTAATCAAATCTAAATAAATAAAAAATCCCGCTATATGCGGGATTTTTTTGGTCTCTACTTTTTTATAAAATGATGAATTAAAGTTGCTTCATCAACTTTTAACTTCTAAATTTAAACTTTTAACTTTAGAAGAATGGCTTTTCAACCCTTTACAGATTATTTATTACTCGAAAAAAATTATTCGAAATTAACTGTAAATGCCTACAAAAATGATTTAGAAGATTTCTTAAAATTTGTAATAAGCGAATATGAAACACCTAGTATAAATAAAGTCAACTATTCTCAAATTAGAAGTTGGATAGTAACTTTAGTTGAAAAAGGATTATCAAACAGAAGTATTAACAGAAAAGTATCTGCACTTAATACCTATTATAAATTTCTTTTAAAAGTAGGCGAAATAGAAACTAATCCTTTGGTAAAGCATAAAGCCTTAAAAACGAGCAAAAAAATTCAAGTCCCTTTTTCAGAAAAAGAAATAGCAACAGTCTTAGATGATTTATATTTTGAAAACGATTTTGAAGGCATTCGTAATAAATTAATAATTGAATTATTTTATTCAACAGGTATTCGAAGAATAGAACTAGTAGAATTAAAATTAGTTAGTATTAATTTTGATAACAAAACGTTAAAAGTTTTAGGCAAAAGAAATAAAGAACGCATCGTGCCGTTATTAGAATCAGTACTGCAAACCTTGAAAAATTATTTAAAAACAAGAGAAGAGTTGGACTCTATTTCAGATAAAAACCATCTTTTTTTAACGAAAAAAGGCGTTAAAATATATGAAACACTTGTTTACAGAATAATAAATGAGTATTTTAGTTTGGCATCTTCAAAAGTAAAGAAGAGTCCGCATATACTAAGGCATTCTTTTGCAACCCACTTACTTAATCAAGGTGCCGATTTAAATGCTGTTAAAGAGCTTCTAGGTCATTCTAGTTTAGCAGCCACACAAGTTTATACTCATAATAGTATAGCTGAATTAAAAAAGGTGCATGTTAATACACACCCAAGAAGTAAAAAATAGAACCTTTAAAATTATTGTCTAACCAAAAAAGTAGAAATATGAAAGTAAACACACAATCGGTTAATTTCAATGCTGATAAAAAGCTAATTGATTTTATTCAAAAACGTATGGATAAGTTAGATATGTTTTATGATAAAGTCATAAAATCAGATGTTTATTTAAAAGTAGAAAACACAAGTGGTAAAGAAAATAAAATTTTTGAAGCAAGAGTTAGTGTTCCTGGAGATAGTTTTGTAGTAAAAAAACAATGTAAATCTTTTGAAGAAGGCACAGATATGGCAGTATCGTCGTTAGAAAGACAGTTATTAAAACGAAAAGAAAAATTAAGATCACATTTATGATAAAATTTCTTTAAAAATGTTTTGAATAAAGTAAAAAATCTATACATTTGCAGTCCGTTAGAAATAGCGGGCTTTTTTTATGTGGAATTTTAGTAAAAAAAATCACAAAAAGCCGATGTAGCTCAGCTGGCTAGAGCAGCTGATTTGTAATCAGCAGGTCGTGGGTTCGAGTCCCTCCATCGGCTCATTAAATCCCTGCAAAGGCAGGGATCTCAAAAGCAAGTTTAAATACTGTTTAGAGAAAGTTCTTTAAAATATTGAAATAAGTTAATTGGGGAGATACTCAAGCGGCCAACGAGGGCAGACTGTAAATCTGCTGACTACGTCTTCGCAGGTTCGAATCCTGCTCTCCCCACAAAGAATTTTAAATAAGTAGTTGTCAAAAGCTCGCTTTTATAAAACTGCGTTTTAAAATTCTTTGGATTGGGTTACCAATCCAGAATCACCTCGCTCAGCGAGGTAATCCTAACTTTGAAATATTGAAACCTTTAACTGGTAAAACAGTTATAAAATTGCGAGAGTAGCTCAGTTGGTAGAGCGTCAGCCTTCCAAGCTGAATGTCGCCGGTTCGAACCCGGTCTCTCGCTCTAAAATTCCTGCGAAGGCAGGAATCTCTTCTTTCAAATTATGCAACACAAGTTGTTTGAGAGAATAGGAAATAAAAACTTTACGCCGGTGTAGCTCAGGGGTAGAGCGTTTCCTTGGTAAGGAAGAGGTCACGAGTTCAATTCTCGTCATTGGCTCTAAATTAAAAGTAGAATACACAAAGTATTATTATATAACTAAGATTAAAATTATTTAAAAAACATGGCAAAGGCAACTTTCGATCGTTCAAAACCACACTTAAATATTGGTACAATTGGACACGTAGATCACGGTAAAACAACTTTAACTGCTGCTATTACTAAAGTATTAGCTGATGCAGGTTATTCTGAAGCAAGATCATTTGATCAAATTGATAATGCTCCTGAAGAAAAAGAAAGAGGTATAACAATTAATACATCTCACGTAGAATATGCAACGGCTAACCGCCATTACGCTCACGTTGACTGTCCAGGTCACGCAGATTACGTAAAGAATATGGTAACTGGTGCTGCGCAAATGGATGGTGCTATTTTAGTAGTTGCGGCTACTGATGGTCCTATGCCACAAACTCGTGAGCACATTCTTTTAGGACGTCAAGTAGGTATTCCTCGTATGGTTGTATTCATGAATAAAGTGGATATGGTTGATGATGAAGAATTAATCGAATTAGTTGATATGGAAGTAAGAGACTTATTGTCTTTCTATGAGTATGATGGAGATAATGGCCCTGTAATTGCTGGTTCTGCTTTAGGTGCACTTAACGGTGAGAAAAAATGGGTAGATACTGTTTTAGAATTAATGGAAGCTGTTGATACATGGATTGAAGAACCTTTAAGAGAAATTGATAAGCCTTTCTTAATGCCTATCGAAGATGTATTCTCTATCACTGGTCGTGGTACTGTAGCGACTGGTCGTATTGAAACTGGTATAGCAAAAACAGGAGATCCTGTTGAGATCATTGGTATGGGAGCTGCAAAGTTAACATCTACTGTAACAGGTATTGAAATGTTTCGTCAAATATTAGATAGAGGTGAAGCTGGAGATAATGCAGGTATCTTATTAAGAGGTATTGAGAAATCTCAAATATCAAGAGGAATGGTTATTTGTAAGCCAGGTTCTGTAACACCACATGCTAAATTTAAAGCTGAGGTTTACGTTCTTAAAAAAGAAGAAGGTGGACGTCATACCCCATTCCATAATAATTACCGTCCTCAGTTTTACGTTCGTACAACTGATGTAACAGGAAATATTGCACTTCCTAGTGGAGTTGAAATGGTTATGCCTGGTGATAACTTAACTATTACTGTTGAATTAATTCAACCAATCGCAATGAATGTAGGTTTACGTTTTGCAATTCGTGAAGGTGGTAGAACTGTTGGTGCTGGTCAGGTAACTGAGATATTAGACTAACAAAGTTTATATAAATATAGAGTTAAGGTATTCCTCCCGATAGCTATCGGGATTTCGGAATACCTTGATTTATGTTTACGGGCGTAGCTCATTCCGATAGCTATCGGGAGGTAGAGTAAAAGTTCAAAACACGGGCGTAGCTCAGTTGGTAGAGCACTGGTCTCCAAAACCAGGTGTCGGGAGTTCGAGTCTCTCCGCCCGTGCAATACAAAATTGAGTATCATTTCAATTTAGATTAAAAATAAAATAATAAAATGGCTGGAATTGTAAATTATATAAAAGAATCATTCGGAGAACTAAAAAATAATGTGTCCTGGCCTACTTGGGCAGAATCACAAAGTTTAACTGTTTTAGTTGCTGTATTTTCAATTATATTTTCCCTTGCAATATGGGGAGTAGATACAGTGTTCAGCAAAGTCATAACATTTTACTTTGATTGGATTAACGGTTAAAAACAAAATTTATGTCTGAAGTAAGTGAAAAAAAGTGGTACGTTGTTAGAGCTGTAAGTGGTCAGGAAAACAAAATCAAAGCCTATATTGAAAGAGAAATCGAACGATTAGGTTTACAAGATTATGTAGATCAAGTATTGGTACCAACAGAACGTGTAATTCAAATTCGAAACGGAAAAAAAATACACAAAGAAAAGGTGCATATGCCTGGTTATATTATGGTTCAAGCCAATTTAACTGGAGAGGTGCCTCACATTATAAGATCGGTAACTAATGTTATTGGTTTTTTAGGTGAAACTAAAGGAGGTGATCCTGTGCCATTAAGACAATCTGAAGTTAACAGAATGTTAGGTAAAGTAGATGAGTTATCAGTAGAAGAAAGTGCCAATGTAGTAATTCCTTTTACGAAGGGTGAAACTGTAAAAGTTATTGATGGCCCTTTTAATGGTTTTGATGGTACGGTCGAAAATATAAATGAAGAAAAGCGTAAACTTGAAGTGATGGTTAAAATTTTCGGAAGAAAAACACCATTAGAATTAAGTTATATGCAAGTTGAAAAAGTATAATTAGTGTTACAGATAGATGCGTCTTTCGCTTCCAATTGAGAGACAACATCAAAAATTAAATTATTAAAAATGGCAAAAGAATTAGGTAAAGTAGTTAAGTTACAAGTTCGGGGAGGTGCTGCGAATCCATCGCCACCGGTTGGACCCGCTTTAGGAGCCGCTGGTGTTAACATCATGGAGTTCTGTAAGCAATTCAATGCCAGAACCCAAGATAAACCAGGTAAAGTATTACCAGTGGTTATCTCTGTTTACAAAGACAAATCATTTGATTTTGTAATCAAAACTCCACCAGCAGCAGTTCAATTATTAGAGCATGCTAAAGTGAAGAAGGGATCTGGAGAGCCAAACCGAAAAAAAGTAGCTAAAGTATCTTGGGATCAGGTTAAAACCATCGCAGAAGACAAAATGGTAGATTTAAATGCATTTACAATTGAGTCTGCTATGAAAATGGTTGCTGGTACAGCAAGATCGATGGGAATAACTGTAACAGGAAAATTTCCTTCATAATCTATTAAAGACATTAGAAAATGGCAAGATTAACAAAAAAGCAAAAAGAAGCTTTAGCGAAAATTGAAAAAGGTAAAATTTATTCTGTTGATGAAGCATCTGCACTAATAAAAGAAATTACCAATACTAAGTTCGATTCTTCAATTGATTTAGCAGTACGCTTAGGAGTAGATCCTCGTAAAGCAAATCAAATGGTAAGAGGCGTGGTTTCATTACCACACGGAACTGGTAAAGATATGAAAGTATTAGCATTAGTAACACCAGATAAAGAAGAAGAAGCTAAAGAAGCTGGCGCTGATTATGTAGGTTTAGACGAGTATCTTGATAAAATCAAGAGTGGTTGGACAGACGTTGATGTTATTATTACTATGCCAAGTGTTATGGGTAAATTAGGGCCGCTAGGACGTGTATTAGGCCCTCGTGGTTTAATGCCTAACCCAAAAACTGGTACGGTAACTATGGATGTTGCTAAAGCTGTAACAGAGGTGAAAGCTGGTAAAATTGACTTTAAAGTTGATAAAACTGGTATTGTACACGCTGCTATAGGAAAAGCATCATTTAGTGCTGATAAAATTGCGGGTAACGCAAATGAATTATTAACAACGTTAATGAAACTGAAACCGACAACGGCTAAGGGCATTTATGTAAAAAGCATCTTTATGTCTTCTACAATGAGCCCAAGTTTAGCAATTGATCCTAAAATAGGTTAATTAAGTTAAAACTTTAAATTATGACAAGAGAAGAAAAATCACAAGTAATTGAGGACTTAACTGCAGAATTAGCCAGTAACGCTAACATTTATTTAGCAGATATTTCAGGACTAAACGCAGGTACAACCTCAGATTTACGTCGTGCTTGTTTTAAAGCAAACGTAAAGTTAGCAGT
Source organism: Flavobacteriaceae bacterium (assembly GCA_049791475.1). Taxonomy (GTDB): domain Bacteria; phylum Bacteroidota; class Bacteroidia; order Flavobacteriales; family Flavobacteriaceae; genus CAXBID01. The sequence continues at coordinate 24,588 of JBAQZZ010000100.1, forward strand.
TGTTAAAAACACATTACTTTCAAAAGCAATGGAAGCATCCGACAGAGATTTCGGAGATCTTCCAACTGTTTTAAAAGGAAATACATCAGTGATGTATTCTGAAACAGGTAATGTACCAGCTAAGTTAATAAAAACCTTCCGTAAAAAATCAGATAAACCTTTATTAAAAGGCGCATTTATTGAGGAGTCGGTTTATATTGGCGACAATCAATTAGACATGTTAGTAGATATCAAGTCTAAAGAAGAGTTATTAGGAGAGATTATAGGTTTACTACAATCGCCTGCTAAAAACGTTGTTTCTGCACTTAAATCAAGTGGTGGAAAACTAGCTGGAATTTTAAAAACACTATCTGAAAAAGAAGGATAGTATTAAATAGTACGCACTTATTACAAATATATTATTACAAAATTATTAAAACGATAGAAAAATGGCAGATTTAAAAGATTTCGCAGAACAATTAGTTAACCTTACTGTAAAAGAGGTAAACGAATTAGCAACAATATTAAAAGATGAGTATGGTATCGAGCCTGCTGCTGCTGCTGCAGTTGCTGTTGCTGGTCCTGCTGCTGGTGGCGATGACGCTGGCGAAGCTCAAACTGAATTTGATGTTATTTTAAAAGCAGCTGGTGGGTCTAAACTAGCGGTTGTAAAATTAGTTAAAGAATTAACTGGTTTAGGATTAAAAGAAGCTAAAGGTTTAGTTGACGAAGCACCAAGTGCTATCAAAGAAGGTGTGTCTAAAGATGAAGCTGAAGGCTTAAAAGCATCTTTAGAAGAAGCTGGAGCTGAGGTTGAGATTAAGTAAGCTTAACAACTCAAAAAATTAAAGGTTTAGGTCTGGAACAATGCGTTCTAAGACCTAGACCATTTTGTGTATATAATGATATACCCAGATAAAAATTGAAAATAGAACAAAATATGTAAAACTATTTTATCTATTTTATCTAGTGCTTTTAAGCACTATCACTATTTTTTTTAATCATAATTCCGTCCATTGATGTTATCAACACAAGCTGAAAGATTAAATTTCTCGTCTATTGTAAACAAGACAGATTATCCAGACTTTTTGGATATTCAGATAAAATCCTTCCAGGATTTTTTCCAGTTAGAAACAAAATCAGAGGAAAGAGGTGATGAAGGGTTATACAATACCTTCATGGAAAACTTTCCAATTACAGATTCACGTAATCAATTCGTTTTAGAATTTTTAGATTACTTCGTGGATCCACCAAGATATGCTATTGAAGAGTGTATTGAAAGAGGACTTACTTATAGCGTTCCGCTTAAAGCAAGGTTAAAGTTATATTGTACAGATCCTGAACATGAGGATTTCGAGACCATTGTTCAAGATGTGTATTTAGGAACAATTCCTTACATGACACCTTCTGGTACATTTTGTATTAACGGTGCAGAGCGTGTTGTAGTATCTCAATTACACCGTTCACCAGGGGTTTTCTTTGGTCAATCTTTCCATGCAAATGGAACTAAATTATATTCAGCAAGGGTAATACCATTTAAAGGATCTTGGATTGAGTTTGCTACAGACATTAATCAAGTGATGTATGCATATATTGATAGAAAGAAAAAATTACCAGTTACTACGCTTTTCCGTGCTATCGGATTTGAGCGTGATAAAGATATTTTAGAGATTTTTGATTTAGCTGAAGAAGTTAAAGTATCAAAATCTGGATTAAAAAAATACTTAGGAAGAAAATTAGCTGCACGTGTATTAAATACATGGCATGAGGATTTTGTTGATGAAGATACAGGTGAAGTTGTATCTATTGAGCGTAATGAGATTGTGCTTGATCGTGATACGGTTTTAGATAAAGAAAATATTGAAGAAATTCTTGAAGCAGATGTAAAAACGATTCTTTTACACAAAGAAACGTCTGAGCAAGGTGATTATGCGATTATTCATAACACACTTCAAAAAGATCCAACAAACTCTGAAAAAGAGGCTGTTGAGCATATTTACAGACAATTACGTAATGCTGAGCCGCCAGATGAGGAAACAGCGCGTGGTATCATAGATAAATTATTCTTTTCTGACCAACGTTACTCTTTAGGAGAAGTTGGACGTTATAGAATGAACAAAAAATTAGGTTTGGATATTGGAATGGATAAGCAAGTGCTTACCAAAGAAGATATCATTACTATCATAAAATATTTAATTGAGCTTATCAATTCTAAAGCAGAGATTGATGATATTGACCACTTATCAAACCGTCGTGTACGTACTGTTGGTGAGCAATTATCATCTCAATTTGGTGTTGGTTTAGCACGTATGGCACGTACTATTCGTGAGCGTATGAACGTTCGTGATAACGAAGTATTTACGCCTATTGATTTAATTAATGCTAAGACTTTATCGTCTGTAATTAATTCTTTCTTTGGTACAAACCAGTTATCTCAATTCATGGATCAAACGAATCCACTTGCTGAAATTACGCATAAGCGTCGTTTATCAGCTCTTGGACCAGGAGGTTTATCGAGAGAAAGAGCAGGTTTTGAGGTTCGTGATGTTCACTATACACACTACGGACGGTTATGTCCGATTGAAACACCAGAAGGGCCAAATATTGGTTTAATATCGTCACTATCTGTATTTGCAAAAGTGAATGCTATGGGATTCATTGAAACGCCTTACAGAAAAGTAACTGATGGTGTTGTAGATATTAAGAATGCACCGATTTATTTAAGTGCTGAAGAGGAAGAAGACAAATTAATTGCTCAAGCAACTGTAAAGGTTGATGATAAAGGAACCATTTTACATGATAAGGTAATTGCAAGAATGGAAGGCGACTTCCCTGTGATTGATCCAAAAGGATTACATTATACAGATGTTGCACCAAACCAAATTTCATCTATCTCTGCATCCTTAATTCCATTTTTGGAGCATGATGATGCGAATAGAGCCTTGATGGGATCTAACATGATGCGTCAAGCAGTGCCTTTATTGTTGCCACAAGCACCAATTGTAGGTACAGGTTTAGAGCGTCAAGTAGCTTCAGATTCTCGTGTATTAATAAATGCAGAAGGAGAAGGTGAAGTACTTTATGTTGATGCTAATGAAATTAAAATAAAATACGCTAGAACAGAAGATGAAGCTAAAGTAAGTTTTGATAGTGATATTAAGAGTTACCAATTAGTAAAATTCAGAAAAACGAATCAGGGAACTTCTATCAACCTAAAACCAATTGTTGTTAAAGGTGATAAAGTTTCTAAAGGTCAAGTTCTATGTGAAGGTTATGCAACTCAAAAAGGAGAACTTGCTTTAGGTAGAAATATGAAAGTAGCCTTTATGCCATGGAAAGGGTATAACTTTGAGGATGCCATTGTAATTTCTGAAAAAGTGGTACGTGAAGATATTTTTACATCTATTCACATTGATGAGTATTCTTTGGATGTTAGAGATACAAAATTAGGAAACGAAGAGTTAACTAATGATATTCCTAATGTTTCTGAAGAATCAACTAAAGATTTAGATGAAAACGGAATGATTCGTATTGGAGCCGAGGTTAAACCTGGCGATATTCTTATTGGTAAAATAACACCAAAAGGAGAATCTGATCCAACACCTGAAGAAAAATTATTACGTGCTATTTTTGGTGATAAAGCTGGTGATGTAAAAGATGCGTCTTTAAAAGCATCTCCTTCATTACATGGTGTTGTTATCGAAAAGAAATTATTTGCAAGAGCAGTAAAAGATAAGCGTAAGAGAGCTCAAGATAAAGACGATATTATCGCACTTGAATCACAGTATGATAGAAAGTTTGATGATTTAAAAGATGTTTTAATCGAAAAGCTTTTCAATATTGTAAATGGAAAAACTGCACAAGGTATTTTTAATGATTTAGGAGAAGAAGTATTACCAAAAGGTAAAAAATTCACTCTTAAAATGTTAAATGCAGTTGATGATTATGCGCATTTAGTGTCTGGAAAATGGACTACAGATGATCATACGAATCAATTAGTTGCAGATTTAATTCACAATTATAAAATTAAAGAAAACGATTTACAGGGGTCTTTAAGAAGAGAGAAGTTTACAATTTCTGTAGGTGATGAATTACCAGCAGGTATTATCAAATTGGCTAAAGTTTATATCGCTAAAAAGCGTAAACTTAAAGTAGGTGATAAAATGGCAGGACGTCATGGTAACAAAGGTATTGTTGCTCGTATTGTTCGTCAGGAAGACATGCCTTTCTTAGAAGATGGAACACCTGTTGATATTGTATTAAATCCGCTAGGTGTACCATCGCGTATGAATATCGGTCAGATTTATGAAACAGTTCTTGGATGGGCTGGTCAAAAATTAAACCGTACGTATGCAACACCAATTTTTGATGGTGCAACAATCGATCAGATTAACGAATTTACAGATGAAGCTGGAATTCCAAGATACGGTCATACGTATTTATATGACGGTGGAACAGGACAACGTTTCGATCAACCAGCAACTGTTGGTGTGATTTACATGTTGAAACTTGGACATATGGTTGACGATAAAATGCACGCACGTTCTATTGGGCCTTACTCATTAATTACACAACAACCTCTTGGTGGTAAAGCACAATTTGGTGGTCAGCGTTTTGGTGAGATGGAAGTTTGGGCACTTGAGGCTTATGGCGCATCAAGTACTTTACGAGAAATTTTAACTGTAAAATCTGATGATGTAATTGGTAGAGCCAAAACTTACGAAGCAATCGTGAAAGGAGAGCCAATGCCTGATCCAGGTTTACCAGAATCATTCAACGTACTTATGCACGAATTGAAAGGTTTAGGTTTAGACATCAGGTTAGAGGAGTAGTTAATAATTAAATTCATTTCAACCATTTATTATGGCAAGAAAACAAGATAAAAATACAGTTAGAAGATTTAATAAAATCTCAATTGGTTTAGCATCACCAGAATCTATTTTAGCAGAATCTAGAGGTGAGGTTTTAAAACCAGAAACTATCAATTATCGAACACACAAACCTGAACGTGATGGTTTGTTCTGTGAGCGTATTTTTGGTCCTGTAAAGGATTATGAGTGTGCTTGTGGTAAATATAAAAGAATACGTTACAAAGGTATTGTTTGCGACCGTTGTGGTGTTGAAGTAACAGAAAAGAAAGTACGTAGAGATAGAGTAGGACACATCAATTTGGTGGTGCCTGTTGCTCATATTTGGTACTTCCGTTCTTTACCAAATAAAATAGGTTATTTATTAGGCTTACCATCTAAGAAATTAGATATGATTATTTACTACGAACGTTATGTAGTAATTCAACCTGGTAATGCAAAAAATGAGGAAGGAGAACCTATCCAAAAAATGGATTTCCTTACTGAAGAAGAGTATTTAAATATCCTAGAAACACTTCCGCAAGATAATCAGTATTTAGACGATACAGACCCTAACAAGTTTTTAGCTAAAATGGGTGCTGAATGTTTAATTGACTTATTAGCAAGAATTGACTTAAAAGAGCTATCATTCGAGTTACGTCACAAAGCAAATACAGAAACGTCTAAACAACGTAAAACTGAAGCTTTAAAACGTTTACAAGTTGTTGGTGCATTACGTGATTCTAATAAAAACAGAGAAAATCGTCCGGAATGGATGATCATGAAAGTTGTGCCAATCATTCCGCCAGAATTACGTCCGTTAGTGCCGTTGGATGGTGGTCGTTTTGCAACATCAGATTTAAATGATTTATACCGTCGTGTAATTATCCGTAACAACCGTTTGAAAAGATTGGTTGAGATAAAAGCACCAGAAGTGATTTTGCGTAATGAAAAACGTATGTTACAAGAATCAGTAGATTCATTATTTGATAACACGCGTAAATCATCTGCAGTAAAAACAGATTCTAACAGACCATTAAAATCATTATCCGATTCATTAAAAGGTAAGCAAGGGCGTTTCCGTCAAAACTTACTTGGTAAGCGTGTAGATTATTCAGCACGTTCTGTAATTGTTGTTGGACCAGAATTGAAATTATTTGAATGTGGTATTCCAAAAGATATGGCAGCTGAATTATACAAACCCTTCGTCATTAGAAAACTAATTGAAAGAGGGATTGTAAAAACAGTAAAATCTGCAAAGAAAATTATAGATAAAAGAGAGCCTGTGGTTTGGGATATCTTGGAAAATGTGCTTAAAGGACATCCAGTATTATTAAACCGTGCGCCTACTTTACACCGTTTGGGTATACAGGCTTTCCAACCAAAATTAATTGAAGGGAAAGCAATACAGTTACACCCATTAGTGTGTACGGCTTTTAACGCCGATTTTGATGGTGATCAAATGGCGGTGCATTTACC
>JBAQZZ010000101.1:0-10399 GCA_049791475.1 Flavobacteriaceae bacterium
CTTACACACCAAAACCTAATAAAATTAAAGGTTGGCAAAGCTATTGGGTTTTTGGTTTATACAATGCTTACAACCGAAGAAATGCTGCATCCATAACTTTCGGACAAAATGAAACCACCGGACAAAATGAGGCAACAAGGTTATCTATTTTTGGAATAGTGCCATCAATATCTTATAATTTTAAACTTTAAGGTTATGCGAATACTAAAATATATTTTATCGGCAATTCTACTTTTAATAGTAACTTCTTGTGAAGATGTTATAGATGTAGAACTAAATACAGCACCTCCAAGATTAGTAATTGATGCGGCCCTTAATTGGGAAAAAGGAACAGATGGTAAAAACCAAGTTATAAAACTAAGTCTTACCGCTCCTTTTTTTAATAGTGAAATTCCACCAGCTACGGGGGCAACCGTTATGGTAACAGATTCAAATAATAATACGTTTAATTTTATTGAAGATGGAAGTACTGGTATTTACATAAACAACACATTTATTCCAGAAATTAATGGCGTTTATAATTTAAATATTACATACAATAATGAATCTTATACAGCTACCGAAACCCTTATGTCTGTTGTTCCTATAGAATCTGTGGAACAAAAAAATGATGGTGGTTTTTCTGGTGATGAAATTGAACTAAAAGCTTTTTATACAGACCCAGAAGGTGTAGATAATTTTTATTTATTTGACTTTAATATTGTAAAATTCAGTACAACTTTTATTGAAGTTTATGATGATGAATTCACAGATGGTAACAGAATTTTTGCTTTTTATTCCAATGATGATATGCAGTTAGTTGATGAAGTTATTATTACCAATTATGGTATTTCTGAACGCACTTATGAATTTTATAATATTCTTTTAGAACAGACAGACGAAAACAATGGCGATCCTTTTGAAACGCAACCAGCTTCGGTAAGAGGAAATTGTATAAATATAACCAACCCAGATAATTATCCGCTAGGTTATTTCCGAGCTTCTGAGGTTTCAGTATTTAGCTATTTTATTGAGTAATTACTTCATTTCAATAATACTATTGTTAAAATTTAGTTATAATTACTGTAAAACAATAAAATTATGATGATATTATCTAAAATAAAATCTAACAAATAATTTTTTATTTACTTTTAACCATCATCAATCAAAAAACATATTAAATGAATAAAAAAAGAATTGCCTATATAGTGGGTGCAATTATCTTAATAATTATTGCATACTCATATTTTAATTCAAGTAGCGAAAAAGATGCATCCCTTACTACAAAGGTTGTAAAAGGCACTTTTCTAAATGAAGTTTATATTTCTGGCGAAGCACAATCTACTAGTTCAAAAGAGATTAATGGTCCCAGTAACGCTAGAAGATTCAATATTTATCAAATAAAAATACAAGATTTAGTAGCTGAAGGCACCATTGTAAAAAAAGGAGATTATATTGGAAAATTAGATGCTTCTGAAGTTAATGGGAAAATAAATGAAGCCCAGTTAAACTTAGAAAAAGCCCAATCGAAATACACACAACAACAACTAGATACTACACTTACCCTAAAACAAGAACGAAATTCAATAAAAGACCTACTATATGATATTGAAGAAGATAGTTTAGAGTTAGAACGCTCAATATACGAGCCACCAGCTACTATTAGATCATTAGAGAACAAGATAGAAAAGACAGAACGCGATTTAAAAGAAAAAAAAGCAGATTACTCTATAAAAAAGAGACAGGCTAATGCAAAAATGATTGAAGTAGGTACTGAGGTCTCTAAAATTTCCAAACAAATTGAGGAATTACTTGAACTACAAAAAGAATTTACTATTTATTCTGATGATGATGGTATGGTAACTTATGTTAAAGAATGGAACGGTACAAAAAAGAAAGTTGGATCAACTATATCACCATGGGAACCAGCCATAGCTAGTTTGCCTGACTTAACAAAAATGGAGTCTAAAACCTATAGTAATGAGGTTGATATTAGAAAAATAAAAAAAGATTTAATTGTAAAGGTTGGTTTTGATGCCTTTCCAGATATAGAACTTGATGGAATTATAACAGATGTTGCTAATGTAGGAGAAACTAAGGCTGGTTCAGATATTAAACTTTTTCAGGTTTTAATAAAATTGAATGAAACAAATAAGAATATTAGACCAGGAATGACAACCTCAAACAAAATATTAATTGATAAAAAAGAAGATGTTTTAATGATTCCCCTAGAAGCTATTTTTGCAAATGATTCCATTAGTTACACTTTTGTAAAATCGGGTTTATCAATTGATAAAAGACAAGTTGAATTGGGTCTATCTAACAACGAAACTGTAATTATCAATAATGGATTAAAAGAAGGTGATATTGTTTATTTGAGTAAACCAGAAGATTCAGATAATAAGAGTATAACATTATTAAAATAATGATATTAAACAAAATACTTTTAGAAAAACTAAAATCTAATTTTGGTGAAGCTTATTGGTTTATTAAAACGAACAAGGTTAGAACTTTTTTAACGGCATTAGGCATTATTTTTGGTGTAGCCTCAGTAATTACAATGCTAGCCATTGGAAATGGTGCAGAAAAAGAAATATTGGCTCAATTAGAATTAGTAGGTGTTAACAATATTGTTGTTACTCCTATACCAGACGAAGAAAATGAAAATACTGAAGAAAGCGATGAAAATAATAGCCAAACTGAATCCAAAAGGTTTTCTAAAGGTCTTGATATATTAGACGCTTTAAGTGCTCAAAAAAATATTCCTAGTATAAAACTTGTTAGCCCAGAAATAATTTTAAATACCTATGTTATTAATAATGGTAGGCAAAATTCTGTTAAATTAGTTGGTATTTCTCCGTCCTTTTTTGAATCTTCAAATATAAACTTAGAAAACGGTAAAAATTTTTCAGACTTCCAAATTAAAAATGCTTTACCTGTATGTATAGTGGGCAAAAAAGTAGAAAAAAAATTATTTACCGGCCAAAGTGCATTAGGAAAACAAATTAAAGTAAAAGATGTTTGGTTAAAGGTCATAGGTGTTATTGAGGAAAAATTAATATCTGATAAAGCACAAGAAAATTTAGGTATTAGAGATTTAAATGAAGATGTCTTCATACCAATAAATACGTTCTTAGTCCGCTATAAAGATCGAAAAATAATTAGTGATAAAATTGGTACTCAAAATAGGAATCAAAATGGCCCAAAAAAGAGAATCCCAAGAGGTAATTATCATCAAATTGATAAATTAACAGTTCAAGTTTCAAATTCAAATGAACTAAAAGCTACTGCAGAAGTATTAAGTAAAATGCTTAAACGCAGACATAATGATGTATTAGACTTTGAAATAACCATTCCAATTCAACTATTAAAACAACAACAAAAAACGAAACAAATTTTCAATATCGTTTTAATCATTATAGCAGGAATATCATTATTAATTGGAGGTATTGGAATTATGAATATTATGCTGGCTTCCGTATTAGAACGTACGAAAGAAATAGGAATAATTCGAGCTATTGGTGCCACTGAAGAAGATGTTATTTTACAATTTTTATCAGAATCTGTTCTTATAAGTGTTGGTGGTGGTATTATAGGTATTATACTTGGTGTTATTGGTGCTTATATAATAGAAATTTTTTCAGGAATAGAAACCGTACTTTCTATAAAATCTATTATGATTTCATTCTTTATAGCCGTTGCTGTGGGTTTAATCTTCGGAATATTTCCAGCAAAAGCAGCCGCTAATAAAAAACCTATTCAAGCTTTAAGATCTGAATAATAACACATGAAAAAAATACTCATCCTCATTATTATTGTTTTTCCATTATTCAATAATGCACAGTCAAAAAAATTAACACTAACTGAAGCTATCAATATAGCAAAGAAGAAATCACCTGATTATAAAATCAATTTAAATAGAAACCAATCAAATTATTGGAGGTTTAGGCGTTATAAAGCTAGTTTTTTACCTGAGCTAAGACTTAACGCTGTTTTGCCAGAATATAGAAATGCGGTACGAAGAATAACAAATGATGTGGGACAGGATATTTTTGTAAACCAAAATCAATTATTAATTGAGGGTGGTCTATCCATATCACAAAGTGTCCCTTATACTGGTGGAACGTTATCAATTAACACCAACCTTGAACGTGTTGAGCTCTTTGGGCTTGATGATAATATAGGGTATTCAGTAATTCCTTTTACGGTTAATTATTTTCAAAATTCAATTTTTTATAATCAGTTTAAATGGGATAAAAAAATTGAACCACTAATTTACGAAGAGTCAAAAAGGGATTTTGTTGAAACCATGCAGCAAATATCTGTAAACACATCCGTTCGTTACTTTGATTTGCTAAAAGCACAGATGCAGCTTGCTATTTCCGAAACTAACTTAAAAAATCAAGACACATTATATCAAATAGCAAAAGGAAGATATAAAGTAGGAAAAATTGCCGAAAATGAGCTATTACAAATGGAATTAAGATTCTTAAATTCGAAAAATAGAGTTACCACAGATATGGTCGAATTAAAAAGAGCATCACAAAATTTAGCACGGTACTTAGAACTGGATACTGAAGATTTAAAATTAGATGTTCCAGAACAACTACCCCTTTTTGATGTAGATATAGATAAAGCATTAAATGAAGCACAGTCTAATAGAAAAGTGGTTATAGAATTTAGAAGAAAACGTTTGGAAGCCGAAAAAGAAGTCGCATTTCAAAAAGGAAACAATAGGTTACAGCTAGGTGTATTTGCCAATTTTGGTGTTTCTCAAAACGGAGATGATTTTAATAATTTGTTCAATAACTTTAACAAACAGCAAAGTGTAAGAGTTACAGTTGGTATCCCCATATTTGATTGGGGAGTATCCAAATCAAGACGTAAAATGGCAGAAGCTGATTTAGATTTAACCAACAATAATATAAATCAAGATAGGCAAGAATTTGAACAAGAAATATATTTACATGTATTAAACTGGTCCAATCAAAGAGATTTTTTGTTTACTGCCGAAAAAGCTCAAGAAGTATCCATGAAGCGTTATGAAATTTCTAAAAAAAGGTATGTTTTAAATAAAATAACCATTACAGATTTAAATATTGCTTTGGAAGAAAGAGATAAAGCTGTATTTGATTACTTGAATTCTCTTCAAAAATTCTGGCGAGATTATTACATATTAAGACAGCTGACACTTTATGATTTTATAAATGATAAAAAGATAGAAGTTGAAGATATTCTTTATGATTAAAACTCCCGATTAATTCTTATTTTTGATTCATGAGTTTTATAAAAACAACCGAGCAAGATTCAAACTACAACCATCTGGAAAAGATGACTGTTTCTGAGTTATTGACCAACATTAATAATGAAGATAAAAATGTGCCTCTCGCAGTTGAAAAAGCACTACCACAAATAGAAAAACTTATTTCTCAAATAGTTATTAAATTAAAAGAAGGCGGTCGTTTATTTTACATGGGAGCTGGTACTAGTGGCCGATTAGGTATACTTGATGCATCTGAATGTCCACCAACTTTCGGTGTCTCTCACGATTTAGTAATCGGGCTTATTGCTGGAGGTGATTATGCGATTAGAAAAGCAGTAGAATTTGCTGAAGATTCACTTACCCAAGGTTGGGAAGATTTAAAAACTTATAATATATCAGATAAAGATGTGGTGGTTGGTATCGCAGCATCTGGCACAACTCCTTATGTTATTGCTGCTTTAGAGGCTAGCAACAAACATAACATTATCACAGGTTGCATAACGAGTAATAAGAACAGTCCGTTATCACAAACGGCTAAATTTCCAATTGAAGTTATTGTAGGACCCGAATTTGTTACTGGTAGTTCACGAATGAAAGCAGGAACTGCTCAAAAGCTAGTTCTCAATATGATTACCACAACAGCCATGATTCAACTTGGGCATATCAAAGGCAATAAAATGGTTGATATGCAACTAAGTAATAACAAATTGGTTGACAGAGGCACAAAAATGATAATGGCAGAACTAAACATCTCAAAAAACGAAGCACAAATATTACTTAATAAGTATAAAAATGTGCGATTAGCAATTCAAAATTATAACAATGGAAACCAATAAAACAGATAAAACAATACTTTTTAAAGGCATTAAAATTTTAATATTTGCCCTTTTAAGTCTCGTAATTGGACCAATATTTATGCATTTTGCACTTGGTGATAAAGAAAACGCACTTTATATTCCTATGTTAATTGTTGGGTATTTAATTTGTGCTATGGCAGTAATATTACTATTTAAAGGGATAAATACCATTATGAATAGTCTATTTAAAAAGAAAGAGTAATTAGTTTAGAGTAGTTTGCTTCGGCGTAGTAGGATTGTATCCAAAATCTGAATCATTAATCACTATCCCCAAACTATCAAAAATATAATTTATTATGGCGTAGTGGTGAATCGTATGGCTATTACCTTGTGCCAATAGAGCACCATAAGTATAAGGAATCTGTGTTTTTCCTAATCCTAAATCATCAATAACTAAAACGGTATCGTTTATATCAAATGATGCAGAACTTAATCTTCCAATTATTAAATTCAGATAATCTTGAGCACATTCACAATCAGCTTCTACAGCTTTATTTCTACTTCGCGCAGTTAAGTCAATTCTATTTTCAGAATTAGCATTAAAAATACAATCATAAAAATCTAGAATATGCCTAATATGCGTTCCAATACTGGAATGGTAAGGTGGAACCGAAGAATCACACAATTGGGCGTTGGATAAATTATCTAATAAAACTTGAGATTTCTGAAGTGTTTTTAAAGTAGATTGGATGATTACATTCATGGATACTAAATTAATTAAATAATTTGAATTTCATAATTAGATTATCGTTTAGTCTAAACACCTCAAAATCCTTACATAAAAAAAACTAATCGTCATTCGTAAGAGCACAAAGTGAGACGTAAAAATATATTTAGGCTACACCAACTTACTCAACTCATCGACCACCAAGCGCAACTCCCCATAACTGTACTTATCATCCATTTGATGTTTCAAATCAGACAAGTTTTCAAATATTTTCTTCGGAATAATAGCTTTCAATTCATTATAAGATTCAACCAACATCAAATCAGTAACTTTCACTTCCCCAGATGAAATAAAACTAGCCAAATGACCAAAAATAGTATTCACATTAAGTTCTCGCTCATCTGCAATTTGCTGAATAGATTTACCAGACTTAAATAACTCTAAAGACGCTTTCTTAGTATCACTAATTTTCTTTTTAGGTTTTGCTAAATCAAAAGTTTCCACTTCGGTCGAAGTCTCAATATCATGCTCATCACAATAGGCTTTAATCACTTTCAAAATAGCAGAACCATATTTTTCGACACGGGTTTTCCCCATACCATTAACCTTTAACAACTCCTGTCTATTGGTTGGCAACGTTTCACACATTTCATAAAGCGTTTTTTGTGCAAAAATCTGATAATGAATCAAATCTTTTTCTTGAGCTATATCATTTCGAAGCATCCGTAATTTCTCAAACAACACCACATTACTCGTGCCTTCAATAACCGTTTTTCTAAGTTTCTTAGGTTTATCTTTACCCATAAAAACGGACTTCGCACGTAACTCTAAAATCTGTTCAGCAGTAAAACCAGAATGTAAACCATTAAAATAATGCAATTTCACAGACAGTAGTTCTTCAAAACTATCTAAGTGTTTTGTAATCTCACTACCTACAGCTTGATTATCCGTAGTAAAAGCAAACGTTTTTAAAGGCGTCGTAATTTTAGTTTCAGTTTCCGTTTTAAAATAACCAATACCCTTTTTAAAACGTTCTTGAATTACAGTACTTTTTTCTGGTAAACCGCCAGCTTCAGCAAGTTCTTTTAACTGAGTATTAAACCCATTAGCTACTTTCAAAAAGTTAGTAATTGTATCTTTAATAGGCAAAAATGTGTTCTCAACAGCACCTTCAATCACCGTTCTATTTTTATAATAAATATCCAAAATTCGATTCAAAGGATATAAAAATTTATAAAAACCAAACACTTCTGCAATCAAATCCAACTGAAAATTTTTCTGCGAATGTTCTAAAACATTTTCATCAGGCGCATTCTGTTCCGCATTTTCGTTAAACGAAGTCACATTCCCGTCACTAATAATCTGGCTCGAATGTATTTTACTCTTCAACACCAACCCTTCCAATGTTTTACAACGGCTCAAAGCCACATACGTTTGCCCATGCGCAAAAGCACCTTGCGCATCAATAACAGCTCTTTCAAAAGTTAAACCCTGGCTTTTATGAATCGTAATACTCCATGCTAAACGCAACGGCATTTGTGTATAAGACCCTATTTTATTTTCAGTAATCGCTTTCGTATCAGCATCAACTGAATAATTAATATTCTCCCAAATCTCAGGCGTTACGTTAATATTAAAATCATCATCAGGGCAATGCACCACAACTTCATCAGCATCCAATAAAATCACCTTCCCAATCTTCCCGTTAAAATAGCGTTTCTCAGGATTGCTATCATTTTTCACAAACATGACCTGCGCACCAACTTTAAGCTCCAAACGCTCTTTATTAGGATATGCATACTCAGGAAACTTACCATCAACTTCAGCCTTATAACTAAACGTCTTGGTTTTTAACTTCTCCAACTCAGTTCTATTGGTGGCTTCCGCTTTATTATTATGAGTTGTTAACGATATATAACCCGCATCAGGCTCGGGCGTAAAATTGGGCACAAACCGTTTGTTCAATTCGGCAGCACCAGCCTCAGTCAACTTATTATTCCTAATCTCATTTAAGATTTCAATAAATCTCGGATTTTCCTGCCTATAAATATGCTTCAACTCAATAGTAATTGCATCACATTGCGCAAAAGCATGACTACTAAAAAAGAACCCATTCGCATAATACGGCTTCAACAAATCCCACTCTTGCTCCTTAATCACTGGCGATAGTTGTTGCAAATCACCAATCATCAACACTTGCACTCCACCAAACACCTTGTTTCGGTCTCTAAAACGGCGCAAGGTTTTATCAATCCCATCCAACAAATCAGCGCGTACCATACTAATCTCGTCAATCACCAACAAGTCCATCGACTTAATAATATTAATTTTCGTCTTGCTAAACTTCCTATTAAAACCTTTCGAAGCATTCAAATCTGTATCAGGTAAAATGGGACCAAAAGGCATCTGAAAAAACGAATGTATCGTCACTCCTTTAGCATTAATCGCAGCCACCCCAGTAGGCGCTACCACAACCATGCGTTTCAAACTACTCATTTTCAAACGGTGCAAAAACGTCGTTTTACCAGTCCCCGCCTTACCCGTTAAAAAAATAGATCGGTTTGTATTATTCACAAACGCCCACGCCAATTCCAGTTCCCTATTTTCAGTCATTAAACACTTAAAAATTTAGAGGTTTAAGATACTAATATTGAATGTTTTTTTGGCGGGTTTTTAAATTTAAAATTAAAAGGAAAACAAACCATTGGCTGTCAGGAACTTTTGAACAATTTAAAAACCGCGCTATCCACTATATCTTTCTGCAAAGGATGCCGTTTCTATCGCTCCCGCGGGTATCCCGCCAAAGTCAGTCTTTAATTAATAATATTTTTTTCTGCTTCAGTTTAAAGCAAAAAAAATCCTCAACAAATACATGTTGAGGATTTACAAATTCTAAATCAAGTTTAGAATAAAAAAGGCAACGACCTACTCTCCCACAAATGCAGTACCATCGGCGCTAATGGGCTTAACTTCTCTGTTCGGAATGGTAAGAGGTGAGCCCCATCGCTATAACCACCTTAAGCCTTTGCCCCTCCCGACCTCCCCAAGGGGGAGGTGCCAGCGTTCTGGCTCCCCTCCTTTGGAGGGGCTGGGGGAGGACTAATATCTTAACATATTGAAAAAAGGACACTTAGTGCCTATATACATGAATCTAGTAATAAATAGTTTGTACTTATAAAAAAACAACGCTCCCTCAATTACCCGTTTGAGTAAGTGTCCTCCCCCATTGGGGGAGTTAGAGGGGGCTTTTACAATAAGCCTATGGGTTATTAGTACTACTTGGCTATGACATTACTGCCTTTACACCTATAGCCTATCAACGTGGTCATCTTCCACGACCCTTTAAAGAAATCTCATCTTGTGGTGGGTTTCGCGCTTATATGCTTTCAGCGCTTATCCCTTCCAAACGTAGCTACTCTGCAATGCTCCTGGCGGAACAACAGATACACCAGAGGTTTGTCCAACTCGGTCCTCTCGTACTAGAGTCAGATCCACTCAAATTTCTAACGCCCACTGTAGATAGAGACCGAACTGTCTCACGACGTTCTGAACCCAGCTCGCGTGCCACTTTAATGGGCGAACAGCCCAACCCTTGGGACCTTCTCCAGCCCCAGGATGTGACGAGCCGACATC
>JBAQZZ010000102.1:0-1700 GCA_049791475.1 Flavobacteriaceae bacterium
TAACAACAGTGCTAAGCAGCTGCTCCAGCGATGATGATTCTACAGATTCAGAACAGACAGGTTTCTTTTTAACCGCAAAAGTTGACGGCGTAGCATATTCACGGGATATTATAACTGTTAGCACATTGCCAGACGATACTGATATTTATATCATCAGCGCAGTAGGCGAAGCGTCCTCTATTGGTTTAACATTGGAAAGCCCTATTGCTACTGGAACATTTACACCAGCGGTAGGTGGGTTAACGGTACTATTTTATCAAGAAACGAATCCGTTTGCCGTTTGGGGAGCAAGCGATGATGTGGGATCTGGCACAATCACGATTACCGAAAACACAGCTACTTATATAAAAGGCACGTTTTCATTTACAGGAGTTAATCCGGCAGATGATACCACAAAAGTGATTACCGAAGGAAAATTTAAAGCCAAAAAACTATAAAAATGAAAACATTAAAAATAAAAATCATGAAAGCAAAAATTTCAACAACAATAGTATTATGTGTATTTACATTATTCTCTGTAAAAGCACAAGAAGAGAATTTTGTGGTACTTATTGGCAACAAAGAACATCAGGTAGAAAGTGTTGAGCTATTTAATAAAGAATCATTTAAAACACTTCCAGAAAAATATCCAAAAAACATTTTTAGTATAGGTTATGTAAAGGGCGAATTTAAACAAAGTAGAGACAAAATAATATTACAAAAAGGGTCTCACGTTTATCTTGCAAATGCAAAATGGTACATACCAGAATTAGACACATTTATCCCTGGAGACGAATTTATACCTGGTGATGAATTTATACCTGGTGATGAATTTTCAATAGGAGAAAATAAGGTGGAATTGCAAAAATCAAAAAAGGGCTCTGTTGTTTTAAAAGTTATATAGTTTAAATAAAATGAAAGTTATGAAAATGAAAATTCACATAGTATTCCTGTTAACCTTAATATATTTTCAACCCTGTATTGCACAACAATCACAAACCGCTTTACCTAAAGTCGAAAACCAGCTTAAAGGAGATTTAGATTATACACATGACCCATTAGAACTTGTTCAAAAGCATATAAATGGTGAGGAAGTCATATTAGGAAAAATTAATAAAGATGGTACGATTCATTTCAATTTACCAGAATTTAATGTGAAGTCACAATACGAGAGTATTCCTTTACAAAATGATAATTTTCAAAGTATGTTTTTAATGAAACGATGTAAAGACAAAGATGTTTTTGCAGATACGCCTTATGATGCTATTTATGCAAAAAAATACGA
Source organism: Flavobacteriaceae bacterium (assembly GCA_049791475.1). GTDB lineage: Bacteria > Bacteroidota > Bacteroidia > Flavobacteriales > Flavobacteriaceae > CAXBID01. Next base: position 1,265 of record JBAQZZ010000102.1, read on the forward strand.
TCCTATATACGTAAAGAAATATGGAATAAATGTAGCAGTTTTAGAACCTGCGACCAATAAAAAAATGTTGGATCAAAACAAATATTCTGGAGATAGTATTTCTCTAGGCAGTTCCTATTTTTGGTTATATATAGATAGAGCCATAGCTTATAAAGATCAGTGTATAAAAACCTCTTTTAAGGGAACTTATGATATTGAAGTAACAGTCAATGCGAATATTGAATTTGAAAAGGGGTGGAACTTTATTGAAGAAAATCTTGTAGAGATTCAAAGTTATAGCAAAGGTGACTTCCACACTAATAAACCAAAAAAGATACAGTTTACTAAAAGTTTACCGGCATCTAAAGAGGTGAAATGGTTTTTAAGAAAAATACAAGAAGATGAAAAAATAGAAACTGCAAAAAGATTAGACAAGTTAACACCTATCACCAAAGGG